>DASZBJ010000021.1 GCA_035944115.1 Candidatus Babeliales bacterium | reverse complement strand
TTTAAGATAGCGAGCAAATACAATTATTTCATCCTGCTTGTGGTTACCATACAGACCATTTTTTTGGCGATTAATGATAATATACGCAATCACTATGCCGTGCTGATACACCGGAATAAACATTTCTGCATTAAGAGTTTTCAGGAATTCCAAAAGTGCGTTGTTGAGTGGAGTATCTTGATAAAATTGTGAAAACTCTATTTCGTTATACAGTAAAATTTTCTGTTTTTTTAAATAATGTTCTTGATCAGCGTTTGATAAAAATTGCTTGATCAGGATCTCTGTATGATGGGGAGTTGGCACAGCTTTTAAACTATTTGAGTAGGCACCATCAGAGCAGATAATGAGCGTTGTATCATCTGGATGTATTGCAAAGGTTTGCTCGAAGAAATTTTTCGTGAGTTCGGTAAGTTCTGATTTTTTTGTTATATGGCTGCATGCTTCTAACAATGTTTTAAAGTTATAAATGAAATTATCGCTGTATGGAGATTCCACTTGCGAGGTCGTGTTTAAGAAACGCAATTTTGTAATAGTATGCATACAATAAGCGACAGCGTAGGTGATAAATATTGTAGAAACGGCAACTATTGCAGTGAAGTTATGTTGCATAGCAGTAAAATTGTGTTGTGTTACTTGAGATAAATACTGCATTGCAAGCATCGCCTCTACACAAACATAAGGAGTAAATAGGTAACATATTATTATTTTAATTTGGTGTTTAAGTAGCATTGGCAGTTCGTTTTTACGCAGACGATGTAACATGCTTATAGCACTTGGTATAATATGCAAAAAAAATATTAATAATATAGCATGTCGCATCGCTCTGATCTCTAAGGGAATAAGGAATGGATCGGTAATGGTACGCGCATGATCTCGAGATGCAATATCAGTAAGATTTGAATCAAAAAATGCTATAACAAAGAAATAGAGTGAATATATGGTGCTACATAGAACAGTTATTTTATGTCGATTATTGAGAGAAAATGATTTAAGAAAGAAGCTTTCGATAAATAGCCCGAATGATTGATATTGGATTATGACAAATGCCCAAGAGATTCGTGTCCAAAATACCACAATTGTATAAGGCTTATCAAATAAGAATAGTTTATGAATTAATTTTATGACCCATGCAATATCCCCAAACAAAGAACCAATCAGGATACTGAGTAAAAGAAACCATGGAATGCGGATTACCGATGAAGTGAATCCAAGCGGAATGAGTTTTTTTAATAAATATATCTTTATGATGGAAGATGAAATAAGCACTGTAAGTGCAAAGCCGTTGCTCTTAATTATTTCACCAATAAAGTTCAAGACATTCATCATTATATACATCATCTTTTTTTATGATTTTTTATTAGGATTGTTGATAAACCTATATGCGCCGATTATACTACTATCCGTGTTGCAATGGTAGCAATAATTTTAATTTATTTCTTAATATTAGGGAGCCAGCGATGGTGCTTTACATAAATAAGTTGTGGGACACATTACAGTTTATTGTAAAAAAGATGTTCCGTTTTCCACCAGGGTGACCTGTAATTTTAGCCAGGCATTTAAAGAGGTTATAATTTCTTACATTTTCGTTAGTTGAAGAGCGAGTGTGACCTAAAAAATATCGGATGATTTATGCTCTTTAATGTAGTTCGTGATTATACCTGTAGCTGTGAATATTGAAGGACATGCTTTGTAAAAAGTATGTCCTTCTGTTTTAAGCAATGTAGTTGGTACAATTAGTAGTATTGCGTCACAACTTAAGTTCATGCTGTGACCCGTTGGCCAGAGTTGTTGCGTTATCATTTTATTAGACTCGTTGATAAAATTATGCGCTCTTACTATAATCCATTATTGCAATGGTTTTTAATGTATTATTAAGGAGTTAGTTATGGTGTTTTACAGAAATAAGTTACAGAACTTGATACGCTTCATTGTGAAAAAAATGTTCCGTTTTCCGCCATCATGAATAAGATGATACAGCTTCCTTCTTGACGACTTGTGATAGTTCTTTGTATTTTTTAGTGGCTAAAGAGAGAGGAGTTAGTGATGGTATTTTACATAAATAAGTTGCGGAACTTGGTGCAATTTATTGTGAAAAAGATGTTCCGATATCCGCCAGCATGATTGAGCCAATAGAGAAGTTATTATATCCATATTATTGTTTTTCATAGTTAAAAAAAGGAGCCAGCAATGGTGCTTTACATAAATAAATTGCGAAATTTGGTACACTTTATTGTAAAAAAGATGTTTCGATTCCCACCACAATGATTTGCAATCTTGAGTTGAAGAGCGAGTGAGACCTAAAAATATCTGATTATTTATGCTCTTTAATGCAATTCATAATTATAGTCATACTTGCGAATGTTAAGGGGCATGCTTTGTAAAAAGTATGCCCTTCTGTTTTAAGCAATGCGGTTGATACGATCAAAATTTTTCGAAGCAGAAATTTCATTTTTACTGTGCGTTATAACATGAAAAAAGAGGCCACATTTGTAACCTCTTTTTATTATTTTCTAGGGGATCGAAATCAGATTGTTATTTAAGTTCTTTCCGCACTAAATTACGATACTGTGCATCTAAATCTCGCGCAACTTGGCCCCCATCACGCAATCTACAAAGCTCTTGAACAGTCGTACTTACGATTGAATCTGCTCTTAAAAGAGATAATTTACCTGCTTGATTATCACTACGCATTTGCTCAAAAAGAATCCCCATATTCGCATGAACCCAAGGAAGCTTCTTTGCCTGAGTAGCAGTTATTAGTACTCGAGATACTTGCGCAGCAGTTTGGGCCTGATCCATTAAAAGTAGTAAATCTAGTGCTGGTACTGGGGCCGGTGCTGCAGCAAAACTCTGCGTTGATACAATAACACTCAAACTAAAGATTGTTGTGAAGAATAAAGTCTTATTCATAAAGAAGCACACTCCCTGGATTGTCATGGATATTATATTTTGTCGGAGATTAGGATGAATAGATTACAAGCAAAAGTCAATCTATTACGCATGAAAAAGAGGCCACATTTGCAGCCTCTTTTTATTATTTTTTAGAAAAAAGTCAGATTGTTATCTAAGTCGTTTTCGCACTATGCCATGATAGCTTGACTGAAATGGTTGTAGGATTATATTACCGCCTCGAACTTTCACAAATTCAGCACAAGTCGCCGCTACTATTTGATCAGCTTTTAAAATTGGTAATTTATCTGCTTGATTTTCACTATGCATTTGATCAAAAAATTCTTTCATATTACGTTGTACCCAATCAAGTTGCCCTTTTATAGCAGCTACTTGTAATACTTGAGATTTTTCCCTTGCAGTTTGGGCAGCAGCCATCATAGCTGATAAATCTAGTGCTGCCGGCGCTGGAGCAGCAGCAAAACTCTGCGTTGATACAATAACACTCAAACTAAAGATTGTTATGAAAAATAAAGTCTTATTCATAAAAAAGCACACTCCCCGAATTAGCATGGATATTATATTTTTTCGGGGATTAGAATGAATACATTACAAGCAAAAGTCAATCTATTACCCATGAAAAAGGGGCCACACCTGCAGCCTCTTTTTATTATTCTTTTAAAAAAGTCAGATTGTTACCGTAATTGACGACGTATAATCTTATAATAATTTGCAGTAAGTGAATTGGCGAGCAGCTCACCATTCTTTCGCTTTTGCAAATCGGCAACAGTTGCTGTAATTAATGCATCTGCCTTGAATAATGATAATTGACCAGCGGCATTCTCATTACACATTCTATCAAAGAATGATCGGACATCCGCTGCTGGTACAGGAAGTTGATTAATAACTCTAACTGTCAACTCCTGAGCCATTTCCGAAGCAACAAGCCGACGGGGTGCAGGAGCCATTGCCTCAAGGCACGGATTTAATACAATAACGCTCAAACTAAAGATTGCTATAGAAAGTAAGTTTTTATTCATAAGCAATTATGCCCCCTGAATTAACACAAGTATTATATATATTCTATCCTTGATAGAGTGAATTACTTGATAATAAAAGTCAATAAAAGTTGCATGCTTTTTCACAAAAAACCATTAGCACTGCCTGTTTTAACCATCCAAAACTATCTTTTTCAGTACAATAAAACCAAAAAAAGGAATCCAAAGATCCCATCCGATAAAAACCTTCCCTTTTTTCTCTATTTTTTCTATACATAAGGATGTTGATAGCAATACCAACACTCTAGATCATAAAAAGGAATGTAATGAAAGAGACTATTTTTTACCGCCTACTAGCTATTGTTTTATTCGGTGTCGCTACGCAAACAAGGCAACTCACTGGAACATTGATTGTACATGGTAGCATAACAGGCTCATCACCTTTCAGCTTCACTGTGCCTGTTACGGCTAAGGTCTTTGATCGTGCAACCGGAACTTTATATGTTGGACTTGATGCTAATGGCGGCGAATTTGCATTATCAAAAATCAATCGCTGCGCATCGATTCCGTTGAAATTTAGCGCTATTGCACTTACTACAGCGACCCCACCTTTAACTGATAGCAAAATCAACTTCCTCACTCTGGCCACAAAAGAAGGTAATCCTTCCCCACTCCTTGCAGTAGCCAGCGCTTCATTCATTCAACAGGTATTTGCCCTCACCACTGATGGAGAAACTCAACAAACGAGCGGTACCTTAAATGATGCGGGCGGCACAGTTAATAGCGACGGCGCCGATACCGCTGGCGTCGTTGGGCTTGCAGCAAGCTACAATGAAATATTTGCTGCTGTCCTACCTGCAGGCGGAGGAACTTTTGGCGATCTTGATAGCGGCATCGCGGTGGTTTGCATAAACCGAGATAAGTCTTGCCCTCCAAAACTCGTTGGCTTAACCCAAACTGCCGCTCAAGCGGGTGACATGGGGATCAAGGCAAAAAGATTGGACAGCACGATTGATGAAATTAAAATAACGGGTGATTCTGATCCAACTATTATAGGATCCAACCCTGTAGTCCTGTATTGGGATGATCCATTACAACGTCTCTATACCGGATTTACCATCACAACCATTGAAAGCGCAAAAGCGGTCGTAGTCGGCCGCGTTATTACTAATGCAATGCAAACCTGCACGGGAACTTTAGAGTTTTCTACTATTGCAGCTGACGGGGCAATAACTCCTGAACCGATTCCTGCTGACCTGCGTGAAATTATTGTTGGTGACGTAAGTCCCGTATCAACCGCTTTTACTCTCCAAGTTAATCAGATGAAGGTCATGCATGCGAGCACCGGCCCCAGCTATCTCATTATTAATGGTGGCAATCAAATTAACGGCATGGAGAATACATCTATGAATAAAATCTTTGCCCTTCCTTTGGTTGATCTGCGCGATAACGATGGAGAAGTGGCACCCGCTGATGAGGCGATCCATGGCACACTCGCAAAGAAAGATGCTCCGTTAACCAACTTTAAATTCACCATTCCTGCCGCTACACCCGGCGACCTACCACAAGATCCTACTATTGCCCCAGCGGGTACCGATTATTTTGCATTGGTAGGCGATTCTCCGTTACCAATCGATCCTACCAACCAACCATCTGATATGGTTGTCGTTGGAGATACCGTCTACGTATCGTTCAACATCCCACAAGATAACACGAATGAAACCGGCATTATCTATTCTCAGGCACTGTTTGACGAAACGGGAAAAATTATTGGATGGACTCCGTGGGCCAAACGAGCGTTCCCTTTCATTGCATTTGCAAGCTGTATGAACCCATGCCGTGTTAAATTTTTTGATGTGGATGCAGTAACCGGAAACATCTGGGCTGTTGCGGGAGACACTGGACGCACGGTAGCAGTCAACACCTGGGATCAAGGCAGCAACTGCTCGGCATGCACGGCCAATACGGATCAGGTATCATTGGTAAAACGCCTTAATAAATATTTCTGCTGTGGATGTTATTCAGTGCTCGATTTAGATGCATTCACGCGCGGTTTTAGTGGGGCCACCGCTGACCGTTACGCCCTATTTGGCAGTAACAACAAGATTGCATTCACCCGCATCAGTACCAGCCGAGACGGGACCGCGTCACTGGCACCCCAAACGGTCTACACAGACTTTTCAGAACCAGAAAACTTTTTCCTCAGTACTTTACCCGAACATGCAGGATGCGTGACGAGCCTAGAATATTCCCGCCAAGGTACACCCGTTGCCACCCTGCCCGTAACCTTTACCGATCAGCCAAACTACTTTTTTGCAGGGACGCAAACCGGGTTATACGTCTTTGCACAACCGAATGGCAGCGGATTTCCTCAAAGTTCTCTGACCACATTAGATCTGCCTCCTTTTTCTAACGGTGTCTGGTTTAAAGCAGAAAATATTGTTGGATCTATCACCAGCGTTAAAACTATCGGTAATAATCTGTATGTCCTGGCATCGAACAGCTCAAAAACGGAACCTCTCAAAAGCAGGTTGTACAGCATACCATTCGCTGCAACGGTCAATAGCATGTTCCCAGTGGGCACCACCCCAACTATTATTGCTGAAACAAATGTTGGCCCCTCATTCGCTTCAACCGCCTATTTTTCTGCAATACAAATTATATCTACCAGTGATCAAAATGATACCGAACAGGTAATCTTAGCAACCAACAACGGACTATTTGGATCCCATACGGTTAGTGGCGTACAAACCGCTGCAGACCAACTTGCTGCAGCCTGGAGCATAATTAGCACCACCGATGGCGTATTTTACACAAAAATTGCCGGTATTGATCCATTCTTTAATCCTACGTTTGCTGCATCAGCAATACAAAATCCTACAACGAGCTGGCCAACCAGCATAGAAGATCAGAGATTCTTAAAAACATTTGACCGAAGCGCGATTCATCAGCTGAATGGCACGCAAGACGCAGGACCATTTAATTTTGTACCCGCTAATTTTAATGCACTTTCAGATAATCCAATTTTTAGAACGCTGCTCCCCACTAACCACTTTTGGACCGATGGCGCACGCCGCTTTTTTATTGGTAGGCGTCCACAGGATCCAGCATCGGTAAACCGCCTGATTAGCTTTCCGTATAATGTACGAGAATGGAACATTATTAATCCCGATCAATTTACACTGCTTGATGATACCCTCAACACAGTATCTGCTTTTTATTGGGTAAAACAGATTGGCGCAAGCGGAATATTAATGACCGGAACCAATCATGGTGTTCTGGGGCTTGAGTGATAAAAATGTTATTGATAAGAATGTGGATATTGAGAGAGGCGCGCATGCGTCTCTCTATTTTTAAAATCTGCTGCGATTAACCAGCATTAATCGAATTTATTATAAACGCCTCTGCCATCGCTTTTCCGTATTGGTCTGCCAATATTTCTTTAACTTCAAGAATTTTTTGTTTTAACTCTAGTTCTAAAAACGGAGTCCCTATAAAAATGCTACGACCTTCTCGAAACTCAAGAGATTTATCAGCAATACTAAATAGCTCTACAAAAAGTTTTTTTTCTTCTAAGTCACACTCCTCTTTATCTTCTATCATTTGTAAATAATAATAACGAAAACCAACACATAAAGATTTAGAATCGATGTGGTCAAGTAAGTATTCATTTATTTTTGTATATACTCTTTCTTTATTGGTTTTGCTAGATTCAATTATCATCCGTAACAAATAGGCCCCGACTGCTCCCTTTGACTCTAATTGTTTTCTTACTGAGGAGCCATCTGCAATCAAAGTTTTTGAAAAATACTTACATTCTAAATTACTCAAATGTAAATCTGAACGAAAACTCCATTGATATAACTGATTATCTTTATCTAATTGAAGCGCCTTTGCTAGCATATCTTCTACTTCTTCATCTTCTAAATCAAAATACCATTGTCCCATGACTGCAATTCTTCCTGAAAAGTACAAATATTCTGCATTTTCAGAAAATTTTGCATACGATTCTTTAAAATATTTTTTTGCCAAAAATTGATAATATTCGTCAATTATTACATCCATACCTTCATAAACAATGACATACATAAGTAAATAATTCATGAAAATTGCAACATCAACATCATTTGGATGTTCAGCAATAACGTTTTGCATATACGTTATGGCTTGGTGCCATTGCTTGTTTTGCTCAAATGATAATAAAGTGTTTTGCCAAGCCATTCCGAATTCCTCATTGTTTTATATATCACATTGAAAAGAAACCGTTGGCTTTACACGTACAATTAAAAATGGTTCTTTTAATCGTAAATCTTGATATGGAAAAGGGATATCTTTACTTCGCTTAAAAAAATATAGCGAATCATCTGTACATGATATCTTATCTAAGCTGCTTATGCTTATTTCAAAAATAGATTTGTCTGTATTATTAAAGCCCAATTTGATTACTGCATATCCTTCATGAAGAGAAAAATACAAAGAAAATATCGATCCATCCTCTAAAAACATAATATATCTTAGAATGCTTGCTTCCAGCTCAATTGCTTCTTCTCGATCAAAAAATTCTAAAAATGCATATCGCTCGTAAAATTGCATAATTTTTCCAAGTTTTGACGTCTTTATAACTTTAAAACTTGTTGGACTTGCAGTGCTTTTTGTCGCAATTCTGATTCTGAAAATGGTATTCTTGTGTATCTAGTTGGATTCTTTGTGCTTTCTATATAACGACTGGCAATCATATGAAGCTCAGAAAATAGCTGTTCTTCTTGTTGATTAAACTCACCATCTTTTGATCCGTGTAAATAATAACAGCGACATGAATCACAAAACGATTCAACGCTCATTTGACTAAATAGGTATTCATTAATGTCATTACATAATTTCTCTTTATAGGTAGCACTCCATCCGATGATCATCTCCAGTAGGTATGCGCCCACTGCTCCCTTTGATTCCAATTGCTTTCTTGCCGGAGAGCCGTCTGCAACAAGTGCTTTAGAATAATACTTCCATTCTAGATTGCTCACATGAGAATCAGGACGACAAATCCACTGATATAAAAGATTATTTTTATCAAGCTGTCTAGCTTTTTCTAACATATTATCGAGATCTTCATCTTCTAAATCAAAATACCATTGCCCCATGACTGCGGTTTTTCCTGTAAAAAAGAGATATTCTGAATCCTCAGAAAATTTTGCGTACGATTCTTTAAAATATTTTTTTGTTAGAAACATATGATACCCACGACTTGCCTCATCAACTCCTTCATAAACAATTACATACATAAGTAGATAATTCATACAAATCGCCGCATCAACATCATTTGGATTTTCAGCAATAACATTTTGCATATACGCTATTGCATCATCCCATTGTTTATTTCTCTCAAACTTAGATAAATTTTCTTTCCAGGTCATTATGGTTTTCCTACTAATTTTATAAAAGCGGTACTAAGTTTAGGGACATTATTAATAACACATCCTTGAATATGTACTATCTGATTAAAAACTTGAATCTGAAAATTTTCAAACCTTCCTGCTGCAGGGATTTTACCCGAAGCTGCTTTTAAAATTTCTCGTAACGTTGTTATTTGACAGCCATTAAAATGTTTCACTAAATCATTAAAGTTATGCTTTCCATGAAAAACATGTGCAAGTTTTTTTGTATCTTTAGCCAATGTGATATATTCAACAGCCAGCTGAAGGGTCTCAAGGGTCATTTGCCAAGCAGTTTCTACAATAGCCGGGAATTGAGGGAATTTTGGATCATATATTACTTCATTCAAAAGCTTAAGTGCCGGCGCCTGAGCAACTTGTTCCGCTTCAGATAGCCTTTCAAGTAATTTTACAGCCTCTGCTTTCGTTCTTTGCACCGCTGTAGCAACAGCTTCGGATGTTGCTACAGCAGAAGTTATTGCAGGATTTGATTTTCTAGTAATTGCAAGCGCCTCCGCACAAGCAGCCGTTGCTAATTTGCTTGCAAACGATGCACAGCAACCAAAAAGAATCGCGTTGGTCAAAAAACCAACAGGAACTTCAACAACTTGATGCATCTTATCGTGAGCAGGTGTTTTTTTCCACCAATTCACTGCC
>DASZBJ010000020.1 GCA_035944115.1 Candidatus Babeliales bacterium | reverse complement strand
TCCATTCAACATTAGGTTATCTAACGCCGGATGAGTTTGAACAGAAATATCTTATAGGAGCAGTAGGGTGAAGCTCGCCTTACCGGCGACAGAGGTAATCCACTCTAGGTTCCTTGTGTCTACAAAACTGTTGCAAGATCACCCATCCGCACTCCAAGCCACACGTTTTATATTTTTTTCTTCAAATACAAATGTATGTGAATTACCATCCTCACGCACCACCTGTAGCGCCTTTTTATTATCATGAGCAATAACTCCTGTGGCTACCTTTTCAAAGCTTTCTACATATTTACGCGGGCTTGTTTCTTTAACTTCTATTTTTTCTCCTGCCTCCAAGTCCCAATAATGATTCCTACCGAACATTTTTCTCTCTGCGGTCGATGCCGTTATTACACGGAGTAGCCCTGATCTATCCATTGACATTTCTATATATTTATCTTCATTTAGGTAACTTGCTCCCAATGTAGTAGATACGAGCGCTCCGGTAGCCACATCCCATATTTGTATGTCTCCCTGCGGACTGAGAATAGCAACACGCTTTCCTTCCCAGCCCAACAAAAACTTTGGAGAAAAACGACCCCAGTTAAAAGCCGTTCGTCTAAATCTTCCTGCAGAGACAATCTTTTTTGTATCAAGTACGAATACATTACCTCCATCGTTGGCATCTTCATGAAGTAAACAATAGCGACCTCCAGGGCTGCATGCTATATCAGCGGCACTCACAAGGCTTGCGTCTTCATAAATGGTTTTTGATGCTAACTGCGGCATAAACATAAATGATTGTTCCAAGAAAGGTTTTATGTGGTTAAGCAAAACGGCTTTTGGCACCTTTTTTGCTAATGCTAACCGAAACTCTCTAAACTCTTCCCTCTCAGTCACACTCCCTGGCAATCTCCTTTGTTCAGTCGCAACAAGTACGCCCTCTTTTGATTGCTTTTGCCGAATAGTCTCCAACATCGATGATAATTGCAGATCTGTTTCTGTTTTTTTCCACGGTAATAGCGCACCAACTCTACCAAGAAAAGATCCATGACTTTTTTGCGCATCAGTCCGCGCCAACAGAGCTAAACGATTCTTATGTATCTGCTTCTGCACAGGCACATCTTTGCTACTGGCCGCTCCTTTCAAAACGCACTGCGCAGAAAAAGCTAACAGAACTATCAAAACACTCTTGCAATCCACAATGCGAAAACTCATAGAATAAAACCCCTTATTATAAAGACAAAAATAAAACCATGATAAAATTACAGTATGAAATCCTATCATGGTTTTATTGCAAAAACAAAGAAATCAAGTGGTTGGCTACCATTACGCCTGACGGGCATTAAGATGATGGTGTTTTACAACTTTGTATATTTAACAAAACGGCCTTTTGCCTTCTCAACGGGATACTTTTTACTGATCTCTTCTATTTTTTTTATCACTGCTGAGGCCAGATTTATGTTTGCATTGTTGCAAAAAGATAACGCGGCAATAACCACGTCCGCTAACTCATCTTCTATCTCTTGCCGATTATTTTGCAACTCTTCACGCGCTTGCACATCATCTAACCACAAGAACTTTTCCATTAATTCTGATGCTTCTACTGAAATAGCCATACTCAAATTACGCGGAGAATGAAACCGATTCCAATCCCGCTCATCAGCTACCTTTTTTATTGCATCTTTGAGTACTTGAACTGTTACTTTAGTATCTTCCATAGGGACCCCTACAAAAACAAACCGCTAATAAACACATACACTATGTTCATACCACAATCAATTAGGTCACGCCTTAGGCGTACCAATTATCTGGATAACGACGCATTCGCTCGTTATGACGGTCGGAGAATGCCAATAATGCTAAAACTATTTATCTGCACTTGATAACACTTTTAAAGCATAAACCCTGTAAAAACATAGTTTGTATATTTTACAGAAAGAAAAAAGTGCTTGTTCAAAGCATCACTGTGGTAAGAAGATATTGCCTGCCGTCATGGCGAGTGTATACGTCGCCATCCAGAAAATCGTGCGCCCAGTGGGCGCGACCAAATATTTCTTAAAATCTTATCCCAAAAAATTAGCGTTCATGTAAGGAAGCTCATCTCCCGCTGCCGACTCTTGCATGCCCGCTTGAAATTCGTGCGCAATTGCATCCAAACACTGATTCAACTGTGTACCATTTAAATTTTGCGTCTCCACTTGATCAATCAATGTTAACATACTCTCCATACGCGGCTGTGGAAAGTCAGATATATCCACTGCACGCTGCACCATATTCAACCCTTCTGCTACTACAGCCTGCCTTACCTCAGATAGAAATTGCCTTTCACAATACACGTCTTGCGCACACAACTCATCATCGCACACCTCCACATCACAAGAAGCATTTGCTTTGATTATGAATTTACCACCCGATGGTTTCCACAAAGAACACCCGTCTGGGGCATTATTACGCACGATCACACTGCCATCGGGACTAATTCGAATACCTGTTTCTGTCGCATCAATGGTCAATCTTGATGTTGGCGACTTCCTAGGGGAACGACACTCCTCTCGAGGAACAAAAGAAGGCAACCGAAATATTTTGCCGGTAGCCCCAACCTCTATTGTCGAATCAGCTTCCACCGATGCCTGCAATTGTCCATTAGCACTCTCAACTACAACCTTATTAAACAAAAGCTGACGCGCAAAGTATAGTGTTCGAGGCCCACCTATCTGTTCTCCAGTAGCCAAATTATAATCCGACCTATAGTACGTCCCATTAAACGTGCTTTTTACTGCGGATAACATATTATCCTCATCAATCTCTAATAGTCTTAGATCCCACCACCATGCATTTCCTAATGGGCTTGATAAGACTGACACCAATTTAGGCTCTTCTTCCGTCAGATCGTATACAAAACCTCCGTAACCTTCCCTATCTGCAACCGCAACAAATCGACCGCCAGAACCGATCGCTAATTTTCTTATTCTGATCGCAGGATTCCCATAATACGTCGTCATTCGTTCTGTTCTAAAATGCTTTATACGCCTACCACTCTCTGAATCAAAAACGGATATGCGATCTCCCTGCCCAACCGCAACATATTTACTATCGGGACTAATGGCCGCTGCACATCCAGCAGCATCAGCAAGCACCACTGGCTTCAACACATCTACATGAAAAATCGTTAATACCGGCTGCACAAATTTACACAAATATTTACGTAAATCCGGAGAAAGATTACCTACCAGCTTTCTTAAACCTCTATACTCTGCCTCCCTACAATCCGATTCAGATACCACTTCTTTACGATCCTCTCTTTCTTTTTCATCTTCATCCGCAACACGAGAAAGCCCAACTTTGCTTGCAACTTTTTTAACAACAGCCAGTGACCTTCCAAGAATTCCTTTTTTCTCCTGCACTTCTACTTGCGCATTATCTTTCGGCGCCAACCGTTCTTTTTCTGCTTTTGCCCGTTCACGCAACTTTCTTAACCGATTTTGCTTTGCATATTCCTTTTCTACTCTTGCCGCCTCTTCAACATCTTCCCTACTCGCCGCCGCTTGTAACATGCACGGTGCAGAAAAAGCGAATAGAACTAAAAAAACACTTTTACAATCCTCAATTCGAAAACTCATACCATAAAACCCTTACTATCTATATAATTAAAAAACCATGACAATGTTTCTTATTGAAACCCTATCATGGTTTTATTGCAAAAACAAAGAAATAAAGTGGTTGATACCATTACGCCTGGCGGGCGTTAATGGTCTTTTACAACTTTGTATATTTAACAAAACGGCCTTTTGCCTTCTCAACGGGATACTTTTTACTGATCTCTTCTATTTTTTTTATCACTGCTGAGGCCAGATTTATGTTTGCATTGTTGCAAAAAGACAACGCGGCAATAACCACGTCTGCCAATTCATCTTCTATTTCTTGCCGATTATTTTGCAGCTCTTCACGCGCTTGCTCATCATCTAGCCACAAGAACTTTTCCATTAATTCTGATGCTTCAACCGAAATAGCCATACTCAAATTACGCGGGGAGTGAAACCGATTCCAATCCCGATCATCAACTACCTTTTTTATTGCATCTTTGAGTACTTGAACTGTTACTTTAGTATCTTCCATAGGGACCCCTAGATAAAAATCAATACGTACTATCTCGTTACTGTCATAGCACAACCATGCGTGTAATAACAATAACCAAGTATACCCGATGCAATACTTTAAAAAAACTTCTTACTATTTTTTAGAGCCTGTTCAGAAACTAATCTAATGGTGCACAATGTTGCAATAGACAGAACTTGTAGAATATTTTACCCGATCGTCTTCACGAGCGAATGCGTGGTGATCCAGGAAGTCGTGCGCTTAGTAAGAGCGCGACAAAATAGATTCTTTTAGTTGAATTCAGTTTATATCTCTTTATTAACCTGGATCGCCACGCACGCCAACGGCGGCTCGCGACGACGATCGGAGATTTTTTTGTTCTGGTGAACGTTCAAAATACGGTGAGTGGTTTTCAGCAACTCTAAATATAAAATTCAAGTTTTTGAGTTTCTGGATAGGCTCTTATACGCAAAAAACCTATCTCATTGTTACCGTCAAAAAAATAAGCCCAGAGTCATCCAGGCTTATTTTTACTAATACAAATAATATGTTATTCAGATCGCGATGCCGCTATTTTATTTATCATATCTTCGCTGAAACGTTGTCTTGCCTGATCTGCCTTATGTTCTAATTTTGCAAGCTTTTCAGCGAAATCTTCATCTTCTGGGTCTAAACTCATGATAAGCGTATGATATTCATTTCTCAAATCAGTTACATCTATGATCTGATCACGTTCTGATGCTGTATTCTGCACAACCTCTAATGAACGATTGAAGAAGTCAACGACCATCTTCCTTCTGCCTTCATTCATCAAAACAGTCATACGATGTTGAATTACTAAAGAAGATTCTACAAAACGCTCATCTTCTGCATCAATCTCTTGTAACTCCTTAATATTCGCATCCATCTGATCTTGATACACCTTAGGGAAATTTTTTATCCGACTCGCTCTTGATACTATTGCTTGCATTTTTCTTACAATGCCCGCTTTGTGTTCCTCATTTGTTTCAAATATGGGCAGCACAGCCCCCTTGAAGAGCCTGCTTTCATTTCGAAATCTTGCTATCACAGATCTGCCATCAGGAGCTATTTCCATACGTAACAATTCTCTATCAGGAGGAAATACAAAACGCCTAACGCATGCACCGGTCGCTAAATCCCAAATATGAATGTATCGATCCTCTGCTAATGCTACCTGCTGATTATCGGGACTCAGGGCAATCGAATTTGGTTGCAGATCTCTACACACATCTAATCGATTGAGTTTTTGCCTGGACGCGATGTCCCACAAGCTCACATTTCCTCCTCTGGCATATTGCGCAATTGAGCTGCCATCAGAGCTAACGGTTGCTATGGTGCCATCCTGTTCAGCAAGTACCGTTTCTGCTGCCCTAGGATCGGTCTTGATATTAAGTATAGAAATCCTACTGCCACTCACTACTACGACATCGTTGCCGGAGTTCATAAAGAGGTGCTCAACTGGATAATCTAATAGACATCTCCACATCATCATTTTTGACCTCCTTGACCAAAGCGTGATCCGACTCTGATTGGTCTCTGGCAAGGAGAACGCTGCAATAACAGATCGATCATCGTTGCTCATTGCCACGCAGGCGACAGAACATGAAACGCTGGCATCTTCACTTAATTTATTCGGTCGCTGCCTATCATAAAGAAACAGATTACTACCACACCCTAATACAAAATATCGACCATTTGAGCTCGTAGCAACTGCATCTACATCAGAAAAAGCTCCCAAGAGGGGCCCAGAATTAATAAAATGCTCATGGACAAGCTGTGTCTCTTCATGCGATGCAGTATCCCCAATAGAAACACGCAAGACTCCACTTGGATTCCTCTCACACCCTACGAGGTACTTTCCATTAGCACTAAATGCATGCCGTGATGATTGCTGCTGCGCTAAGAACTTTTTTTGGCGCAGCAATGCATTTACCATAGGATCAAAAATTACCGATCTCATAGATAGTCCTAAAAGTGATTGTGTAAGCTCCATTGCATCTTTAGGTAAATTTCCTATCAGTTTCCTTAGCCCTGTATCCTTTTTCTCTTTCTCCTCTTGATCACGCTCCTCTTTTTCATCTTCTGCAACTGACGACGGCAGCACTCCCTTTTTCTTTCTTGCCGGAGTATTGGCCTCTTTTTCTAGCGCTAGCTTTTTTGCATGCTCTCTTGCATGGTACTCTTCCATCAGTTTTGCTTTTTTAACATCTTCATTAGTTGCTGCGGCATGCACAAGAGATGAGATCAAAGAAAACACTAATACCATCAAACCTTTTTTACTACATACAATGCGAAATCCCATACAATAAAACCCTTTATGAATTCAACAATTAAAAAACCATGATAAATTTTCAATAAGAAACTCTATCATGGTTTTATTGTAAAAACAAAAAGAAAAATCGCTTACGCAAGATTCATAATTTTTTTCAGATATCGTCCGGTATGACTCACCGTACTGCACGCAACCTCTTTTGGCGTACCTTGTGCAACAATCACACCACCACCTTCGCCACCTTCTGGTCCCATGTCAATGATATAATCAACTGTCTTAAGCACATCGAGATTGTGCTCAATAATAATCATCGAATTACCTTTATCAACCAAACGGTTAAGCACAAGCAATAGTTTTTCAATATCGCAGTTATGAAGTCCCGTTGTTGGTTCATCAAGAATGTAGATTGTATCAGTACCGCGCTTTGCAAGCTCATCAACCAGTTTAATCCGTTGAGCTTCTCCGCCGGATAATGTTGTCGATGGTTGCCCCAGCTTAAGATAATCAAGGCCTACTTCACAGAGTAACCGCAAGCGCTTTTCTAAGTTGCGATGCGCTGCGAAAAATTCAACCGCTTCGTTTGCTGTCATTTCAAGAATATCGGCGATTGATTTACCTTTATACGTAATTTGCAATGTTTCTGCATTATACCGCGTACCATTACACGCTTTACACGTCATAGTAACTTCCGGTAAAAACTGCATCTCGACGGTAATTACTCCATCACCAGCACATTCAAAACAACGGCCATCAGCAACGTTAAAACTAAATCGCCCAACTTTATATCCACGCGCGTTACTTTCTGGCAATGCCGCAAAAAGCGCTCTAATTTCATCAAAAACTCCCAAATAGGTGGCTGGATTTGATCGTGGTGTTTTTCCAATCGGTGTCTGATCAATTACCACCATACTTTGCAAATTATCTGCACCCTTTAGATCACTGGGCTCAACTCGTTTAAGCGCAGCCGATTTTTTATTGCCGTGTAAAATTCGTGTTAACTCCGGCACCAATTCCTGCATAATTAATGTACTTTTTCCCGATCCTGAGACTCCGGAAATACCACATAAAACTCCGAGCGGAAATTGAGCGGTAACATCTTTTAAATTATTTTTCGTTGCATGCTCGAGTGTCATACATCCTTTTGCTTGACGCACTTTTTTTGGAGCTACAATCCCACGAACACCGGATAAATATGCTCCCGTTAAGGATAGCGGATTAGCTGCAACTTCATCAGGAGTTCCTGCTGCCGTTACCGCTCCTCCTAATCGTCCTGCAGCTGGTCCCATATCAATTAAATAGTCCGCGGCCCTGATGGTATCTATATCATGTTCTACTACCACAACTGTGTTGCCTTGATCGCGCAATGTTTTAAGGGTGTCGATCAGGCGATCATTGTCTCGCTGATGGAGTCCAATACTTGGCTCGTCTAAAATATATAATACACCGCTCAACGCTGAACCAATCTGAGTGGCAAGTCTGATGCGTTGCCCTTCCCCACCAGAAAGCGTACGCGCAGACCGATTAAGCGAAAGATATGAAAGCCCAACATCGACGAGAAATGATAATCTGTTGGCAATCTCTTTCAGCAAACTGTCACCAATAATTGTCTGCGTCTCTGGCAGTATCAATTGTTTAAAAAAATTCTGTAAATCTTTTATTGAAAGTTCACACAGATCATAAATAGATTTATCACCGATAGTAACCGCCAATGCTTGTTGGTTAAGGCGCTTTCCTAAACAGGCCTGACATGTTCCTGTCTTTGCATATTTACCACTAAAATAGTCTGGATATTTTTCTTTCCATGCCTGAGCATCATTTTTATCCCACGGCCATTCATGCACAACACCAAGACCGTTACATGCTTTACACGCACCAATGGGAGAATTGAAAGAAAAACAGCGGGGTTCAAGCTCAGGAATTGATTGCACGCATCCTAAACAGATACGGCTTGATGAATACATATACTCATCATCACCAACCAATACTTTACACATACCGCCCGCTAAAGAAAATGAACGCTCAATGGCTTCTTGCACACGAGATTTCTCTTCGGCAGAAACTTCAACAAGATCAATTAAAAGATCTATGGAATGTTTAAAAGTTTTTTTTAAGTTTAAATCTTGAATCTCTTGTTCCGACCTAAAACGATATTGCTTACCATCGATAATGAAGCGATAGTAGCCATCTTTAAAAAATCGTAACAACTCCTGTACAAACTCCCCCTTTTTTTCTTGAGCAATAGGTGCTGCGACAGTAATTAATTTCCCTGCAAACTGTGCACATAACATACTGGTGATATTTTCTGGCGATTCAGCTCGAATAGGCGCAAAACAATCAGGACAATGTACCATCCCAATACGGGCATACAGCACTCGTAAATAATCATAAATTTCGGTAATGGTACCAACGGTTGAGCGAGGATTATCGCCTACGGTTTTCTGTTCAATAGCAATTGCCGGACATAACCCGTCAATACGGTCAAATGCCGGCTTTTTAGCAATACCTAAGAACTGTCGTGCATATGAAGATAGCGATTCCATGTAGCGACGCTTACCCTCTGTATACAACACATCGAGCGCCAGTGAGCTTTTACCTGATCCAGATGGACCGGTAATCACCGTTAGTTTTCCCTTAGGGATAGCGACATCAACATTTTTTAAATTATGCTCTTTTGCCCCATATACCCTAATCCAATCATTATTTTTACGTACTAATTTTTTATCTTCCATGATCTTTGCCCCCCAATGAACATTTATCTATAAAACTGCTTCTATTTTTAGAGTATCAAAACAGCAGCTTTTTGTAAGGAGGGTAGCGCGACGCGACTTCAAAACAAAGGGGCCTGCCTACTCAGTAAGCAAACCCCCTGTGTTTCAACAATAGCTTATCTATTAATATACATAGAACCCTTCAGTATCTGATCCGATGATCGTTTCAGCATCCACCGATGGTATCTCTATCATTCCTTCTCCAACCGCAGAACGTGCTAATACACCACTGCCACATGGTACATATAAGATTTCTCCTGGTGGTAATCGTAGTCCACCTTCAATATCACCAAACGCAACTAATAGTTCAACATCTGTACCATTTATAAAACGGCATGCTTGTGGGGACGACTTATAATATCGATAATAATAATCAGGATATCTGTAGCTAAGCCAGAATGCAGATCCTAATGCTAGTGCTCCCCATGCGGCGTAACGATATCCATACCCGTGGTGACGCCCCCAACCACGACCATAACGGCCATGTCCATACCGACCATATCTACCACCTCTTGCTCCTGCAAAACGAGCTCCTCCTCTGTGAACTCCTGCACTTCCTACTCTCGCTCCTGAACGCACTCCTGTTCCAGTCACTCGAGTACCCGTGCCTCGCGTGCCCGTTCTTCCAACAGCTCTTCCCGTCCCTGCAGATCTACCCGCTGATTTTGTTACACCGGTGCTACGCGAGCGCCCAGACCCTGAACTCATACGCGCAGAACCGCCACGACTTCCACCACCGCCTCCACTTCGGGCACCTCCGCCACGACTCGCGCCTCCACTGCTACCGCGAACTGCATCAATATCTGTTACCACAAGACCAATCAAGGCAACTAAAATAATCATTTTTCCCCAGCGAACATTCATCATTTTTCCCCTTTATATAAGTAACGGTCATTAGACCAATGTAGTTATTATTCATCTCATCACAGTTATAACAAAAACAGAAACGCAATATCAATAATTTTTATATTTAAGCATTCAGTCTGAATACAACAGCGGATTGTGGTCAATAGTATCCTCGACTTATACATCCCGTAAAATGTATGCCTTGCCCCCTACAACAATAAAAAAATTATTTATTATTGCCTTTTGCGTGAAATTCCGTATACTTTTTGCCCTATAGATCTTTGGATTATGGTGGATGTAGCTCAGTTGGTAGAGCACCAGATTGTGGCTCTGGTTGTCGTGGGTTCGATTCCCACCATTCACCCCATTCATTTCCTACAGAAATGACTGGCAAGCCATTAAATTGTACGGCCGTTTAAATTAATAGTTGCGCAATTTAAAAAAAAAGATCATGATATATGGCGCATCTATTTGCAATCAATATGAAATATGTCGGGATGTGGCGCAATTGGTAGCGCACTCGCTTTGGGAGCGAGGGGTTGTCAGTTCGAGTCTGGCCATCCCGACCATTTATTTTAAGAAATCCAATTTTTAACAATACCTTCTTCTCGTTAACCGTTTCATTTCGCATTTCATGCGATTTTTTTTTACTCTCTCACATCTTTTCTAAAAAACCATTACCTCCTCATCTTTTTCGTACAAATGTTTTGAACATTGACAATTAATGCACGAGATCGTCATCCTCAATAAGAATCATCAATTTTGGTGTGATAAAAAGGATGTACATGAAGAAACGTATGTTGCATTTAATAACTATTATTCTCTTTGCTCTACAAATTATCTCTGGCCCCTATCAATATATATATACAGCAGAAGATACAGAAATCGATATCCCCTTAGATTTTGACTTTGAACTCGATATACCGTCCGTTGAGCCAACGGATCTTGGGAATCCACCTTCAACAGAACCTGAAATAAGTTTTGACGACTTTGAATTCAAATTTGATTCTGACGATGAGCTCATATCGGACACTCCTGCAACTGCGCCGGGTACTGAAAAAGGATTGGAAATCAGTTTACCTTTTTTTGGCGCGATCAAATTAATCCCCTTTACTGATATCGCGACCAACAAACCAGGACTGAAGGCAAAATTAGTTAATCCTTCAAAGCCATTAAAAATGGGACAACTGACTATAGATGATGGCGAAATATTATGGGTTAAGCATATCGGTATCACCGGACGTGCAACAATCCTGGGCCAAAAAGCACGATTTGGTGCGAAAGAAATAAAATTTGCATCAGGAAAAAAAGATCCTAAAGCAAAAACAAAACGTCGATTTATCGATAAGTTAACGCTTGGCATCACCTTTGAAAGTAAACCAACAATTACCTTGATGCCCGGAAAAACAATCACCCTCGCTGCAGCTGATGTTATCTTCGAACGCAAAAAACCGGTCATCTTACGATTCATTACTGATTTCCTGGGCAAACCGGTGCAGATGGGATTTGCCATAACCAAAAAATCTTTGGGCGTATTTTTCAACTTAACGCCAAACACACCATTTGTTTCCCTTGTTCCAGGGGTAGCTAACACTCCGCTTGAAAAAGGAATTATTAAAACTGCTCACCTTTCTATAAATAATCTTCTCTATAAAGCGGAAGCAGAAAAGAAAGAAGAACCGCAAAAGACTGAACCTAAAGAGGAAGCTCCTAAAACGGAAAAAACTCCTGAAAAGACTGAAACTAAAGAAGAACCAACAGGCGAAGAAAAACCTACAGAAACAGAAAAAGAAAAACCTGCAACTGAAAAAGCAAAAGATGAAAAAACACAAAAAGAAGATCCAAAAGGCCGTCATATAAAAATTGAAGGCATAATAGACCTCAGCCAAACAGAGTTAGCAGAAGCACCAACAATAGAATCATTAAAAAAAAGACCTGCAGGAAAAGAAGAAGCAAAAGAACTTGGTGAAGATTATACGGGCCTTAAATTAACCGGTATCATATCGGCCGAAGGTGCAACGCTGACCATAGAAGCAAAAGAATTCCCTATAAAAGATTTTGCTACTATCGAGCAAGCATCATTTTCTATAGACACCACAAAAAAACCATATTCTTTAACCTTAAAAGGTAAATCTGACATTACTTCCGTGCCTGGTATTGACCATATGAACGTAGGAATCGATGCCACACTTACTACAAAAGGTATCGATCTGACTGGAAAAGTGGGAACCGATGTTTCTTATGCAGGCATCGCTCTGAAAGAAGCAACGGTAAACTTTAACTCCGAAAATAAATCATTCTCTATTCAAGGTACGATTGGCTTTCAGGGCATGACTTTTGTCGCATCAATTGCCGTTCTGCCAGATCCAAAAGATAAAAAGAAAAAGACAACGACCTTCACCGCAAAAGCAACTGCAGAAGAATTCGCTCCATTTGCAAAAATTCCTGGCTTAAGCACATTTAAAGTAACTAAATTAGATGCAAGCGTAGATATCATCAAAAAAAATGGAAAGACAACCAACAGCATTTCTCTCAAAGGTGACTTAAATGTCTTTGGCAAACCACTGCGATCAATAATTAAATTTGTAGAAAATCCCGCGGGAGAAAAAGGGGTATACTTCAGCGCTCCTCTGGCTGAAGACAAATCATTGGGAGACATTATCCCCGATCTCAACATACCGCCCTTTAATCAACTCATCTTTAAACGTGCCGCATTCCAAGTAAGTTCCATAGAGTTTACCGATACGGAAAGTAAGCAAGAGATTCCAAAGGGAGTTTCATTTGTGGCAGAAGTTCCATTAGTAGGACCATTAGCATCAGCAGGAAAATTAATGGGAGCGAGTGGGCAAACATTTACGCTAGAGGGAACGATTTTACCTAACACACCGAAATTAAGTACCTTCAGCATAATCTTATCTCGTGGTGAACCAGATCCGTCAAAAAAATTCTCTATGGGCAAAATAGCAATTGCTCTCAGCGGCGCACCTTCAGTCAGTGTAGAAGCGGAACTTATTTACCGACCTACCGCTAAAGACACCTTAGAATTTGGTGGAAAATTTGAATTCAAACCGGATGCAGCCGATCTGATTGCTCAGATGAAAGGCCGCTGGCCTAATGCCTTCGGAAGAAAAGGTTGGGCAGTACAAGATTTAGCATTCGTGCTTGGCATGGCCTATGGAAGCCCAGGAATTCCGACAGAATTTGGTGGCGCCGGTCGCTTTATCATGAAAGAATATCTTGATTTAGAAATTAAATTTTTCGTTAGTGCCAATGTTTCAAATATTGGATTCGAAGGGATTAGCAGACAAGATATATCACTCGTTAATGTCGTTAATATCGTTTCAGAAATTATCAATCAACCAATTCCAACAGTAAAAATCCCTTCATTGGCTATTAAAAAACATGCGACCGTTAAATACGCAATGCAAGACATCCACATTGGAGATCAAATCATTCAAGCAGGTATCGCCGCTAAAGGGGAAATCGATGTCCTTGGAAAAACTGCAACACTTGATATACACATTGGATGCGAACAACTTGAAACATGTGGATTTAAAGCATATGCAAGCCTCGATCCAATTGATATCTTGGGTATATTAAAAATCACGGGTTATTCGGATGCCGAAACCGGTATCGTTGTTGATAAACCAAAAATCGATATTGAGTTTACTCCATCGCGCCAGATTTTCCATGTGTCAGGCATGCTCAACATTGCAGACATTATCAAAACAAAAACATTTATAGAGCTATCAGACAAAGGAATTACCTTTGATTTTGAAGATTCTTTGGGTGGAGATAAATTCACGTGGATAGATTCAGAAGGTAAAAAGACTCCTCTTCTGTTTTCAAAAATTCGTGGTACATCATCAGGAACTCTTACTAACCCAGATTTTGTACTCGACATCGTATTTAAACAATATCTCAAAAAATACATCCTTTTTGAAATAAAGAAAGCATTTGATATCGCAGAAAAAGAAGTGAACAAAGCATTTAATGATGCGAAAAAAGAAATCGATAAAGTTGATATCGCAATTACAAAAGCACGAAAAGATATTGATGCGGCAGAAGAAAAAGTACGTCGCGCACGCAAAAGCATTGATAGCATTAACGGTGCAATCCAAAAATCAGACAATGCATTTAAAAAAGCGCAACGTGACGTTGATTCACTCCAAAAAGAGATCAATGCCCTAGACAAATGGTATAACGGATTACCAGACTTTTAAAATAAAAAGAGACAGACATGATAATAAAAAAATTACGTATTTTTATACTGTTATTGGTCGCAACAACCATCAATGCAGTAAATGTAGTTATACATAACAAAATACCACTAAAAATGTATGTTCGGTGGGAATTCGTTGGAGATTACTTCAGACGAGAAATTGCAGCGGCTACTAAAAAAACTATTGCAGGACCCGACGGCAATCCATTAGAGGTAATAACTGAAGGAATAAAAGGAGTAAATGATTGGCGCCTCCATAAAGGCTTTACCGATGTGCATATCATAGGCGCAAAAGTTGGTGAGGTATGGGGAAAAGATCCTGAAACTGGTGCCCCTCTGGTATTCACTGCAAAAATGCTTGATAAAAACGGTGGCTGTTGGGGTATTGCACCACAAATTTATTCTGCTCCTGCAGGCCAAGCTGTTTATAATAACTTCGGACTGAACCTCGTTCCGAAACGAAACCCGAAGGATAACAATAATTGGTGGCCAAGCTTTGTCATATGGCGCATGGATGAAAGCGTTGAAGGTAAAATAAAAAAAGCATTTGAAAAAGCTGGTAAAACCATTTATAAAGAAGTACTCAAGCCAACTGCAAAAGCGTTAGAAAAAGCAGGAAAAGCAGTTGCCGATCGATTTAAGGACACAAAGCTCACACGGGCCATTGATTATGCTACACGCAAAGCAGGACTTGAAATTGCACACAAAACCGCTACTGGTGTACTCATCGCATCACAAGCAGCTGCAACAGGAACATTAATTGCCGCACGAGAAACTGCAAAAGGTGCACTCGTTGTTGCAGAACAATTCTTAGATAAAGTGGTAGAAAATACTACTTATGGCGTCATGAAAGGATCAGCTGAAACTGCAAAAGGGATCCTTGAAGGAACAAAGCAGGTAACGACTGGTATTATCAAAGCAGGAAAATTTATAGTAGTAGAACCTCTTGATCTATTTGACCTCAATGAAATTAAATATCATGGACGCCTGCAAGATATTGGACGTGGTGTTCTTGGTGATGTAAAAGTTGTTGCAGAACTATTTCACCAACCGGTCAATTTCAGTATAACTCTTGATGTTAAAGCCGGATTTAATGCAGTTACCAAAGCTTTAAAATCAGTCATTGATAAAGTAGCCAATGAACTTGTAAATGCGCTTATTAAGCCTTTTGAAAATATCGTTAGTAAATCACATAAAACGATTCAGCCAGCTCTACCAATCGCAACAATCGTCATGACACTTCCTCCGATCTCTTCTGCAAATGTAGACCTTATTCTGGACACAGCCGATAAAGAACTTAATGAAGCAGAACAAGAAAGCATTATTGCAGAGCAACAAACAATAGCTTTTGCCAGTGATATAGAGCAAGAACTTGCAAGCATTCCTGCGCTACTCCGTGTTAACCATCAAGATTTAGCGGCAGTGCGAGCGCTTGTAGAAAATAGCACATCAAAGGATGTAAATGCTGCGGATGCTTTAGGAACCACTGTACTCATGCTCATGATCATTAAAAATAACTATAGAACAGTAAGCGATGATCCTAACTCTTCATACCAAGCATATTTAAAGAATCCTAACCTACCAAACCAACTATGCGCAGTGCTTTCTTTATTGGTTGCCAAAGGAGCTGTGTGGAATGCAAAAGATCTAAAAGGAAGAACCGCACTTGATTTTGCTACATTCAATGGTATGACTGACCCAGCAAAAGATCCATTCTTGCCGCTGCTTACTGACGGAAAATCAACATGCCCAACACAATAATATTCACTCCGTTGGAGCAGAAATAATGATCAGGTATATACGAAAGGCTTCTGGAGAAAAGGAGCCTTTCGACATACAAAAATTTAAACATTCTTTACTCAAAATTGGAGCCCCTGAACAACTGATTACAAAAATAGTCAAAGAAATAGAGCTAATGCCTGCAATGCGTACCACTCGGCAACTGTATGATTTTGCGTTAGAACGATTACAAGAGAATAATCCTCCTTTAGCAGCACGATATAATATAAAACGGGCCTTAATGGAACTAGGACCAACCGGATTTCCATTCGAGCAATTTATTGCACTTATTTTTAAAGAACAAGGATACAGCACACAGACCGATCAAATTGGACGCGGCGCATGCGTAGATCATGAGCTCGACATAATCGCACGCAAAGAAAGTAAACATCTCATGATCGAATGTAAATTTCATAACCGACAAGGGATTAAATCTGATGTCAAAGTGACACTGTATGTAAAAGCCCGATTTGATGATATAGCAAAAGGATGGAATAATAATCCCAAAGATACTGATAAGTTTCATGGTGCTTGGATTGTCACCAACACTCGATTTACCTCGCAAGCCATACAATATGCACAATGCGCACAGATACAGCTGCTTGATTGGTCTTACCCAGTAGATAATAATCTGCCACACCTGATTAAAAAACTACAATTACACCCAATCACCGCACTCACCGCTCTTTCTCGCCAGCAAAAGCGTGCATTTATAAAAAATAAATTAATTCTTTGCCGTGACATTCCGCACCGTACAGAGTTACTTAAAAAGCTCGGATTTCCTGAACATACAATAAAGAAAATCTGTGAAGAAGCTGCTGCAATTTGTGAACAATAAATATAAAAAATGGGTATCAAAATAGGTTACGCATTTTTTTTGATAATTATATAAAACTAGTTGGCAAAGCACCATGATCGCACTACACTAACGATACATTGTTATACCCTTTATTATTTATGTGTTACGTATGTTTTTAATTGATCGCCGTTATATACGCTATTTTGATTGGATTTCATTTTTTATCATACTAATTATTTCCGCAATCGGACTCGCTTTTGTATACAGCGCAACCTACCAACCTGACGTTGCCTATTCTATTTTTTTCAAAAAGCAGTTGTTTGGTATGATATCAGGAATTGGCATCTATTTATTATTTTCTTACATGCATTATCAATCTCTCATGCGATGGGGATATTTTGCCTATTTCTTCGTCCTACTGTTACTCGTTTTTACTATCATAAAAGGATCGATTGGCATGGGCGCACAACGATGGATCAGTATTGGCTTTTTCAAACTACAACCATCTGAACTTACCAAACTATTTTTTCCCGCATTTATAACCTATTATTTGTATACACAACGGGAAGATTTTTCTTATAAATGGTACGATTTTTCTACCATAATAGCCGTCATGGGACTCACTTTTATTCTTGTGCGTAAACAGCCTGACTTAGGAACTGCACTGATTATTCTTTTTTCCGGCGTAATTCTTTTATGGCTTGCGGGCCTTAACAACAAATTTTTCATAACGGGTTTTATCTTTCTCATCATTTCTGCACCAATTTCTTGGACGTTGCTGAAAGATTATCAGAAAAAGCGTATTCTCGTTTTCTTAGGCCAAGGGGAGAAATTAAAAGAACGATATCAAATCGAACAATCAAAAATTGCTATTGGATCTGGTGGTCTTACGGGTAAAGGGTTTCTGCAAGGCACACAAAACCAGCTCCAATTTTTACCCGAAAGCCGTACTGATTTTATCTTTTCTGTAGTTGCCGAGGAGTTAGGACTTGTCGGAACAATCACCATTTTACTGTTATATATCATTCTCTTTCTGCATCAAATCTCTTTAATAAAAACATTTACTTCCCCTTTCATGCAACTCCTGGGCTTTGGACTCATTATTCACATTATTTTGTCGGTGATTATAAATATTTGCATGGTGCTTGGATTGCTACCCGTGGTTGGCATCCCCTTACCGCTGCTGAGTTATGGACTCAGCAATCTCTGGATTACCTTTGCTAGCCTCGGCTGGTTTAATAGCATTGCTATGCGACGATTTTATGTCATCGCATAGCACTTAAACATCTATTTTTATCTATTTATTCGCGTGCGCCGTATTACTACAAACCCATCTGCCATTCCTAAAGCAATGTACGTACATCCAGGAGAAAAGGCCATACTAATAGCTGGTTCTTCAAATCGTTCAACTAAAGCCCATCCATTATCTCTATCATACAGACTTACTCGCCCATCAGCTGTACTGCGGGCAAAATAACGACCATCTGATGAAAAAGTAATGCACACAATTGACGATTCTACTGCCATATCCAGCTCGTCAGATAACCGCGCAACAGTCTTCCACACCGTTCTTTTTAACCAGTTTAATTTTTTCTCTGAAATCGCTACCAGCCCATTGTCAAGACCATAAGCCAGATGCCGGCCATCTGGTGAAAAGAGCACCCGCGTATATATGGTTGTGATTTTTGAAAGATGAAAATCTCTGTCCAATTTCCACATGGCTCTTCCACTACCATCTGATATTGCCGCTGTATAATAACCGTCCGGTGAAAAATCTGTGTTGACACTAACAAAGCCTCCTGTAAATAACTGAACTGGTTTTTGTCGCCCTTTTTCCATATTCCATTGAAATATCTTTCCATCAGCAAAAGCCCACTTTAAATAAAGATCATCCGTGGTAAAAGCTAAGCCAACTAATTCTAACCAACCAGGCTTCTGGTATCCAATATAGCTCATCGGCTCAAGGCTCCAATTATGGGCGTTCCACACAAAAATATTTCCTGATGTAGTGCCACAGGCACAGTAGTATCCAGCCTTTGAAAAGACGATAGACTCGATAACCCCAACATCATCGAGCAATTTTGGTTTCGTGCTCCAACGCTGTGTATCCCATACCATAACTTTGCCATTAGCATCGCCTGTCACCAAATAACGACCATCCGGCGAAGCTGCCATGGCATTAATTGAATAGTTCGAAGCAGCAAAAACTTGCTCTCTGCTCTGCAATGGTTGCCACACGGCCTGCTGCGGCGCAGCAAATTGTGCTATATGGCGACGTAGATCAGGATTACCCAATGCATCTCGTTGCGGTGCCGACTCTACCTTTTTGCCAATAAGTGATAATGTATCCACTGTTGATAGATCTGCTTTTGCTCCGCTTTTTCTTAATCTCGCGGCCATTTCTTTTTCTTCTTTAGTCTGTTGTACCTGTAATCGGCGTATCGCTTCCTGTTCCGCTATACCACGCGCCATCTGCTCATCGCGTTTTATTTGATCAGCTTGAGCCTCCGCCTGATTTTGCCGTGCCTCAAATACACCCCGTTGCTCTTTGGACTCTTCTTCCCCTTTTTCCTCTGCCCCGCGAGATATACATGAAACAATTGCTATCGCTACAACCATCGTTCTCAAATACCTATATACTCTCTGCATACCAAATACCCCTCTTTAAAAAATTTCTATTATTTTCGCTCAATACGCTTAATATCTATAAAATCGTTCGTGAACTTTTTTTGATGGCAAACCGCGAGATACCGATTATCTGACGAAAAAACTATACTTGTAATTGGCCCAGGCTGTTCCTTCGTATATAACATAACATTGCGCCACTCATCAGTAGCATAAACAGCTACCTTCCCTATGCTTATCTCACATGCAAAATAGCGACCATCTGCCGAAAAAACCATACAAGAAAGACGACTGTTTCTTTCGGAGAGCTCCGTCAATTGTCGCCACTCCATCTTTCCCCACCTGTTTCTCACTTTATGCATTATGGTCACTACGCCATCAGCTGATCGGCATGCCAAAAATCTCCCATCGGGCGAAAAAAGCACTGACTTATATTTCTTTTTGGGCAATTCAAGACTTATTGGATTTTTATCCTCTATATGGTTCTGCTCCCATAATAACACAGGAGTATTTTCCCTTACTCTTCCACGTACAATGGTAATGGGCACTCCTGCTACATATGACCCATCCGGTGCAAACGCTAAAGCAGCAATATTGCGAAATTTAGCATCACGCGCTACCAGTTGCGTACCTACCCAATCTTGCGTATTCCACCGCCACATCTCCCGAAGCAATGATCCGCTAAGCAAATAACGACCATCCGATGTAAAGGTAAGTGCAATAAGCCAGGAATACTCATGCGCCCTCCCCTCTAATGCTTCATTCAAAACAATCGGCGCCACCTCCCAATTATTCACCGTAAACACAAAAATTTTACGTAAGCGTGATGATCCACAGGCACAATAACGACCGTCCGGAGAAACGGTAATATAATCAATAGATTCTGGAGACAGATTTATAACTTTCATTGGCTGTCCCCACACGTGAGTGTCCCAAATCTCAATTGCACCCTTACTCGTACCTACAACCAAATACCGACCATCCACTGAAACTGCTAAAGACGCTGCTGTATCATTAACCTTTCTCACCAATCTGCGATCAGACCATACAGAATCAAAAGCTCCAATCATTTGACGCATCTCTTTCTGACCAAGTACTTTCCGCTGCGCTTGACCACCGCGCCGACTAAGACGTGATAATTCTTGAAGTGTGTCTTGACTAACTGGTTTTGTCGGTTGTCCTTTGAGCAGCTCAGCCAACTCTTTCTTATCCTCAGCCTGGATGACCCGTACACGAGACATTGCAGCTTGTTCCATCTCCTCACGATGACGCGCTGCTAACTCCTGAGCAATCCGTGCATCGCGCTCAGTTTGTTCAGCTATACGCTGTGCCTCACGTTGTTGCTCTTCAAATACGCCCCGTTGCTCTTTGGACTCTTCTTCCCCTTTTTCCTCTGCCCCGCGAGACATACATGAAACAATTGCTATCCCTATTATCATCACTCTCAAATAACTATGTACTCTCTGCATATTGAATTCTCTCTTTAAAAAATTTCTATTATTTTCGCTCAACACGCCGAACATCTATACCACTGGCCTTATCTCCAGAAAAGCCAACCGCCAAATAACGATTATCTGATGAAAAAGCCATGCTTGAAATTTTATTTCGCAGTGTATACCGAGTGATCTCTTTCCACCCATTGGTAGCATAAACGCGTACCACTCCCTCACTTGTCCCGCAAGCAAAATAGCTACCATCCGATGAAAAACTCATAGAAGAAATATGATCGCCTCTGTGTATGATTAATTCTGTTAATTGTCGCCATTCTATCTTTCCCCACCTGTTTTTCACTTTATGCATTATGGTAACGACATCATCAGACGAGCGGCATGCCAAAAAGTTCCCATCGGGAGAAAAAAGCACTGAGTGATAATTCTTTTTTGGTAAATTCAGCTTGGTTGGATTTTTATCTTCTATTACATCCAATTTCCATATCACAGGAACAACAGGCGTTTCTACCCCACGCTCAACAACATGTGGTATTCCTGCCGCATAAGATCCATCTGGCGCAAGCGTTATACTAATACGGCGATATTTAGCGTCACGCGCCACTTTTTGCACACCTGTCCAGTCTTGTGTATTCCACTTTTGTATTAGACCTCTTCTGAAACTCATTTAGTTAACTCAAAATTACATATTCCCGCAATGAGATTAAAACGTAATCCAAACCTCTTTCTTCGATTACGGTACTTGTCAGAAACTATTTTGAATCGTTTTATCATTCCAATCA
>DASZBJ010000019.1 GCA_035944115.1 Candidatus Babeliales bacterium | reverse complement strand
TCTCAAACTTCGCAACGGCTTTTACAGCTCAAGCAATCCACGAGATCTATCAGCTTTTTTACTGAACAATTCACATAAAATATAACACGTAACAATTTAATAACAGCTTGGTCTAAATTGCTATCTTTTTTAACATACAAGAGATTGTGTGATAGGGATGGTATTTATTTTAGTAGATTCAACTTTTTTGGCTTCAGCAGTTTTAGAAATCAATGCAGAACTAGTATGTTTGGCGCATGCTTTTTCTGACATGTTATACAGTTGTATAATCGAGTTGATAGCCTGAGGAGCATATTCAATAACAGCTTGTACTACGCGTAGGGCGGGTTCATAGTATGCAGCAGCATGCATAGTTGGCGTGCGGATCTGATCGAAGATACAAAGCAACAATAAGAATATGACGCAGGAATAACGTCTTTTGTTCTTTAAATACATCGAAAGCCTATAAAAAAAGATCACATTAGAGCCTATCCAGAAACTAATTTATGGTGCAAAATATTGCAATAGATGGATCTTGTAGAAGGTTTTTGGTATCCGATCGTCGTCACGAGCGCAGGCGTGGTGATCCAGGCAATTATGCGCCGATAAGGCGCGACAAAATATATTTTTTTTGGATTCAGTTAAATATTTATTTATTAACCTGGATCACCACGCACGCGAATCGCGGCTCGTGACGACGATCGAGGGTTTTTTGATCTTGGTGAATGTCAAATGCAGTGAGTCGTTTTCAGCTGCTCTAAATCTAAAATTCAAATTTTTGAGTTTCCGGACAGGCTCTAACAAGCTATCAACAATCGATTTTTAATTGGATAAACTTTTATTGTAAAATCTGAGCGACATATTTTTGTGGGTCAAATTGTTCTATCTGATTGAGCTGTTCACCAAATGAGATGAATGCAATAGGGATTTGCAGTTCTTGGGTGATGCTGAAAACAATGCCACCTTTACCGGTTCCATCCATTTTAGTAAGAACTATGCCACTCAGATCGGTACTTTCATGAAAGAGTTTTGCTTGATCAAAGGAGTTTTGTCCGAGCATTGCATCAATAGTGAGCAAGGTAGCAACGGTGTGCGTAGGTAATTGATTGGTGATAATAGATTTAATTTTTTTGAGCTCGCGCATTAAATTGGTTTTTGTTTGCAGCCGCCCTGCGGTATCAATGATAAGAATGTCATAGTGCTTGTTTTTGAACGTCTCGCAACCGGTAAATACTACAGATGCTGGTTCTTGATTCGGTTTTCCGATGATAATGTCTGCATTTGTTCGTTGTGCCCATTGATCAAGTTGTTGTGTGGCTGCTGCGCGGAACGTGTCGCCTGCTACTAGAAGAACCCGTTTTCCTTGAGTTTGGAAATGATTCGCTAGTTTACCGGCAAATGTTGTTTTGCCACTGCCATTAATGCCAACCAGTAGATATACGGAGCTATTTTCCGCACTAGTATGTGTCGTTAGATGTTGTACCAATTGTTTTTCAAGGGCTGCTTTTAAATCTTCTCCTTTTTTGATGAGGCCTTTTGCAACGTCATTTTCAAGAGTGGAGATGATCGCATTAGTTGTTTGGATACCAGTATCAGCGCCAATTAAAAGAGTTTTTAGCTCGTTTAGGGTTTCTTGGTCAATGGTTGCACGACCAAATAAGGCATGCACCTTTTGTGTAAAGGTGGTGTATATTTTTTCTAATGAAGATTTTAAATAATTAAACATAGTCTTATGGTAATAGTAATCGGTTGATTCATAGTATATTCATATATCTATTGTAGTGATTTTTTCGCGTTATGAAAGATTAAATAAAAGCGCACTACTATTTTTGATAGTAATGCGCTTTTATAGATCTTTAAAATGTCTTGTTTTTACATGAATCCAAGCATGTTGCCATAAGAATCATCTACATCTTCTTCGGGCTCTTCTGGTGCTACGAACGGTACTTCCTGTGGTTCCGCAGGTCCCACAGCCAGTTCTTCTGGTAGTCCTCTAAAGCCACTTTCCCACGCATTCGCAATCTTCTGTAGAACTTCTTGTGCATACTCTTGCGAAATTAGGTTCTTAGGCAGTTCGGTCAATGTTGCTATGTTTTCGTTGATTATGTGTAGCTGGGCAGGATCAAAATTTGGTGTACCAGAAGCATCTAGTTGATACCCCAACGCTCTGTTAAGAATGCTGTTAAATTGTTCCTCAGTAATTGGTTGAATAGCGACTTCTGGTTCTTGTGCAGCTACTTCTTTGAGGCCCTCTTCTTTTTGCACGGGCACTTCCACTGCTGGTTCTTCAGCGCGTATTTCTACTGCAGCAGGTTCCTCTACGACTGGCTGTTCAGCCATTGCTTCGATTTCAACTTCTTCACCAGGTTGATCAATCGGCATCTCTATTGCCGCGACTGGTTCCTCAGCGACTGTCTCTATCGCTGGTCCTTGCGCGATTGGGCTTTCAGCGGCCGCATGTTCAATAATTGGTTCTTCAGCTGGGATCACTAATGCTGCAGGTTTTGGCATACCCCGTTCTAATGCATCTTCAATATTACTCAGAATTTGTACTAAGTCGTTCCCTGATACTTGCTTATAATCGAGTTGTTTAAGTGATTCTATATTGGCGTTTATTACTGCTAGCTGTTCAGGGGAGAAATTTGGATTTTTTTCGGCTTCTTGTTGATAGTCTAATGCTGCTTCAAATGTCTCACGGAGTAGATCATTAGGAATATTTCCCCTTGGTGATTGAGAGGCCTCTCTTTCTTTGATGTCAGCTTGCGCAGCAGCTTCACTTGGCGCAGCAGCGGCTGGCTCTGCAGTAATTTTTGCAACGAGGACCGTTAAGTTATCACCTGATTTCCAACGTTTTGCGATGGCAACCAGCGTGTCTGCTAATTTTGCGGACGTCATTTGGGTAAAATGAGAATATTTTTCAAGAATGTCTGTATTAAGTGCTGCATTGTCTCCTGCGTCTTTCTTGCTGTCCATAACATCCCATAGGCCATCACATGCCATGATGAGAATATCGCCGGCCTTTACTTCCCACGTATAGATATCTGGGGTGCTGCTTATGGCAGGATTTTTATCGTCAAAGTTTTCTTGGCCAGTTCCCTTTTTAAAGTTTACGTCACCAATGGATCGGGATACACCAATAGCGGCTGATCCTTCCGGTGTGCGTATCCATATGCGTCCTTGGCGAACCGTATTTCCTGTTTTTCTGATACGTTTTTTTTCATCCTCTAACGATGGCTTATGATCTTTGGTACTTTGTACGATTTGTCGATCTCTTATTAAAACGGCGCGAGAATCACCGACATTCGCTATGGTAAGGATGTTGCCCGTTTGTTTTGCAACAATAGCAGTTGCTCCTGATTCTCCATATTTTTCTAGATTTTTTGTGCCTAGGTATCCATAGGCATTCTCTGTATCAGCGTCTTGCCATAACCGTTGTTCGATGCTTTTTAAAGATTTGATGAGCAGCTGAGCATCATCAAGATTAGGATTTTGCTGTTTTAAGAAATTAAAAAAATGTTCAAATCTTGAAACTTTTTTACCAGCGTCTTTGTATTTGCTGTTATCAACGATATATTGTGCAACCCCTTGGCCACCATGTCCGTCAAAGAGACCAAAGAGTAGTTGAGAGTCGCTTACAAAATGGCGATCTTCCATATAATCACGTGTATTTTGATCTGTTGCAACAGCAATAGTGCCGTTGTGAAAAGATTGCATAGTTTTAACAGGTTCAGCTCTGAGCATGGGTTGTGTGGGCGTAAAATAGAAAATTGTTCCTAAAAAGGCTAAAAAATATAAGGTTCGATTTATAGAGCTAGTCATGACATCCTCCATTGGACTTTATGTATACTTACATGGTTTTCTTCTATTTTTAATAATAGTTTTAAATGGAATCGAAAGTCAATAAAAGAGGGCGCTTTGTTGATTCAGATTTTCCCCACAGATCGACTAGCATCCATGCGACAAATAGCTCAAGGCCTGAGAGATATGCTAGAAATGGATATTAATATCGCAGAGCAAGCGCTTGAAAACACAGAACGTGAGTGGATGGAGCAACGTGTGCGTGGTACTGAAGAAGCGCGTGCGTATGAAGAAATTGGGCGAACAGACCAACATATTCGATTTCCCGCTTTACGCCTTTCAAACATGCGGCGATTGCTTGCGGATTTACAACAAGCAGAGCTCGATACTGTGAGGGCTGGTGATACTATTGCAAGCATTCAAGAGCAGTATCGACAGGGCATTGTAGAAGGGGATCAAGTAGTGGCGGAAGAGGTTGAAGCTGCTGAACAGGAAAGGCTTAGGCTAGAAATTGAAACTGGTATGGCTACAGGTTTAGGATTCATGAGTTAAAAGGTTCAGATGGGAAGAGAGTTGATGATATACAAGAAGGACGGAAAGATTATTCTTGAGCCTGTAAAAGATAGTTAAATAGTTTGCAAAATTCGTTCGTGTGATAGAAAATAGGTGTCAGCTTCAATAGTAGACTTTTTCGAAATCTACTATTGAAGCTGTTTTTTTAATTTCTTAGATCGAACTCACGTTAATTAAAAAGGAGAATGCAGATGAAAAAATTCTTAATGTTATTTTTGACGATAGCTCTTGGCTTTCATGGTGCGCAGCCGGCTGAGCAGAATGACTATTCTTTTAAACTGCTCACCGGGAAAGAATTGCAGGATATTGCCTTATTTATGATACAGCAGCGAATCGAAATAATGCGAGATTATCCGTATCTGTACCAAGGTGACATGAATGAAGAAATTATATATATGCAGCAGTTTATTTCATTGCCGCATGCTGCTGCTGCGGTCGCGTATTTACATGATCAACCAGTTGGCTTTGTGAGCGGAACCAGTTTTTTAGATTATGAAAGTGACATGAGAGGGTCGAGTGCTCTTTTTATGGAACATGGGCTTGATCCAAAAGATTTTTATTATATTCCTGAAGCAATGATTATGGCAGAGCACCGGAGAAAATCTTTGTTTAAGAGTTTGCATCATTTGATCGAATTACATGCACAATCGTTGGGGTATAAAGCACTGTGTTTGTTATCAGAGAACCATGATCAGCATCCGCTGAAACCTATTGACTATCGAGGGCCTGATGGAGCTTTTACCAGAGCTGGATATAGCAAAACCGACATGATTATGGTTATATCTCCAGATGTATTTGTGTGGCCAACTATTCAGCCGGATGGTTCTATAAAAATACAAACTCACTTTCTTGCATATTGGATCAAGATTTTTTGAGGAGAACAGTATGAAAAAAATGCTTTTTTTATTAGTGGTAGCTAGTCAAATATATACACACGATACTGATCAAGATCAGTATATCTTCGAGTTGATTACCGGACAAAAATTGCAAACGGTTGTGCCGTTTATGGTTGAGCAAAGAGTGGCAATATTTAGCGGCTATCCCTACTTTGAAGGTGATACTGTTGCACAAAAGGAATATGTGCAATGGTTTGCAGAGTTGCCGGGCGTGGTGGCAGCGGTTGCATACTATAATGGGTTGCCCGTTGGTTTTGTAACAGGTATTGGATTTATAGAGCTGGAGCCGCATTTTGTTGGTTCAAGCCAATTGTTTCAGGATAATGGATTAGATCCGAAAGACTTTTATTATGTTCCTGAAGCAATGATTACTGCAGAGCATCGGGGCAAGTTGCTTTTTCAAGAGTTACATGATCTGATTGAGCGGCATGCCAGAGGATTGGGGTATAAAGCTAGTTGTTTACTTGAAGAAAGTCATGAGCAGCATCCACTTAAACCTGCTAATTATAAAGGACCTGAGGGTGCATTTGTGAAAGCGGGATATAGAAAAACTCAAATGTTTATTCCGTGTTCATGGGCTACGTTTCAACCAGATGGCTCAGTAAGCAATCAAGAGCATATACTTCGTTATTGGATTACATTGTTTTAAATCACGATTTTTGAAATTTAATAGTCATAAAGGAGATAGCAATGAAAAAAATATTGTTTTTATTTTTGACGATAGCTCTTGGCTTTCATGTTGCGCAAGCAGCAGAACAAGATAATGCATTTCAGTTTTTAACTGGCTCCTGCTTACAGATAGATGACTATTCTTTTAAGTTGCTTACGGGGCAAGAAATACAGGAAATTATTCCATTTATGGTCCAGCAAAGGATGGCAGTATTTGGAGAGTATCCCTATTTTTATGCAGGAACGATCCAAGAAGATTTGGCACAAGTGCAATGGTCGGCTGGCCTATTAGACGCTGCAGTAGCCGTTGCGTATTACAAAAGGGAACCTATTGGTTTTGTCAGTGGTGCCAATTTCGTGGAATATGCGGCTATATTCGAAAATTCATGCGCATTATTTGAAAAGCATGGGTATAATCCAAATGATTTTTATTACGTGCCAGAAGCAATAGTTGTTGCCGAGCATCGTGGAAAATGGCTATTCAGGGATCTACATTGGATAATCAATATGCATGCACAGATGTTGGGTTATAAAGCGATGTGCTTGATCGCAGGAAGCCATGAGCACTATTCGCGTAAGCCAGTGGATTATCGGGGGCCTGAAGGGGCTTTTATGAAAGCGGGATATTATAAAACTCAAATGACGAGCGTATGGACGTGGGCAACTATTCAAGGGGATGGTTCAGTGATTAAGCAGGAGCATTCGCTTGATTATTGGATTAAATTACTGTGGAATTATTGTGATGAACCTATGACGTATGGTTTTTTTTGAATAGAGATGCAATCAAAAAGGAGAAATTGATGAAGAGATTATTGTTCTTATTCTTGATGGCCGCTACGGCGTTACATGCTGCACAAGAGGTTGAGCAAGCTGATTATGTATTTAAGTTGCTGACTGGCCAAAACTTGCAAACTATTACATCTTTCATGGCGCAGCAAAGGGTGGAAGCGTTTCGCGAGTATCCGTATCTTTACGAAGGGACTGTTGCTGAAGATACTGAGTATGTGCAGTGGTTGGTTGGATTGCAGCATTCTGCTGTAGCGGCTTCTTATCTGGATGGGGAGCCGGTTGGATTTGTTAGTGGTATTGCATTTGTAGATAATGAGCAAGAGTTTAAAGGATCGTGTGCACTATTTGAGGAAAATGGATTGGATCCAAAAGATTTTTATTATGTTCCTGAGGCAATTGTGGCAGCTGCGCATCGTAACAAATCATTATTTACAAGATTGCATAGTCTCCTTGAGGAGCATGTGAAATCGTTGGGGTATAAGGCGAGTTGTTTAGTGCTTGAAAGTCACGAGCAACATCCGCTCAAACCGGTTGATTATAAGGGGCCTGATGAGGCATTTATTAAAACGGGATATAGCAAAACTAGGATGCTTACATCATGTGCATGGCCAACTATTCAACCAGATGGCCCGGCAAAAAACCAAGTGCATCCGCTTACCTATTGGATTAAAAATTTGAAGCATGATAATCCAGGCAACCCAAAGCTTCTGCAGGCGGCCATGGCAGTTAGCGCGCGGCAGAATTAAAGGTGGTGGCGCAAGGGTAGGTCTAAGGCTTAAGGGACTCAGGTGGTGTAACTATCGCGGCACCAACGGCTCCACTCGTTGCAAAAACAGCTTGAGCTTGCGGTAATCATTTCCGGTATGCAATGAGAAAGATTCGATGAAGGAAGATAGCTTAGGTTCAGATAAGATGCCTAAATCGGCCTGATGCTTGAGCGTTGCCAGCAGGAGTTCGTCAAGGTTAAAAATATGATTTGAAAGGCTAAAGATAAGATCGAGGTACCGGTTGCTTGCAAAAAATTGTCGGGTAAGGTCTGCTGAAATCGGTTCAATAAACGCATGTATTTTAGCTGGTTGTGGTGCAATAGTATAATACATGATCCCTTTTTCCTGATAGCCAACGACTAGACATGAAAAAGAGGTTTTTAAAAATTCAAAGATTTGGGGTTGTTCATCGCGCAGCTCTTGTTCCGTTTTTTTATAGGCAAACGGATAGCGAACGGGATCCATGGACCCCGTTTTTATTTGGTATACAATGCCAAAGAGCGTTCGTTGGGCTGCAGGGATGGCAACAATAGATCCAAAAGGAGGGAAGGTGTCCCATTGCCAGCTTTGCCCTAAAAAACTATGGAGTTCGCTTTCGATAACTTCAGCAAAAGGATTGTTGCGTTGCATGAGATTCCTTTTTGGTATGTATAGACCCTAAAAAACTGTTTCGGTGTATAACGGATGCAGGTTTTATGAGCAGAGCTGCCTGATGTTGCTCGGTGCCATATCCCTTATTATCGTTCAAATGATATCCCGGGAAAATAGCGTCAAATTGATGCATCATGCGATCACGAGTGACTTTTGCCACAATTGATGCTGCAGCAATTGAGCTTGAAAGACTTTCTCCTTTGGGAAAATAATGAAAGACGGTATTTTGATGACATGTTCCCGCAAAATTGAGTGGCATAGCATCAATTAGGACGGCACTTGGAGGGGTGGGTGTCTTTGCTAAAACGTGCATGTATGCCTTTTTCATAGACATTAAGGTTGCTTGCCAAATATTGTGTTCATCAATAAAACGATTATGGGTGATTCCTACTGCATAGTAGCAATGTTTTACGATCCAGGCATAGGCCTTTTCTCGTTCTTTTTCACTCATAATTTTTGAATCTTTTAGGAGCGGGTTTATTTTTCCAACAGGCAATATTACTGCGGCGCTTACGACGGGTCCAGCAAGACACCCTCGGCCCACTTCATCGATGCCGCATACTGACTGATTTAGCTTCCAAAAGGCTCTTTCAAAGCTATTCTTATTGAAATTAATACATGAGGAATGGCAGGGCCTCTTGTGCAACATAGTCAATCTTTTTATTTGACAACAATTAAAACATGAGTACAATTAGAATTAAGGCAGTGTTTTTTAATTTATTTATATAAGATATATTAGCAAGAGGAGTTCCCTATGTCATTAATAAGATCAACTGCGTTGCGTGTTAAAGAGCTTCTTAGAGAAAAAGGTTGGACAACTAAGATTTTAGCAGAAAAGACCGGAATGTCTGAGAGTTATTTAACGCACATTAAGAATGGAACACGTCGCTGGAATGAAGATTCCTTAAGAAAACTAGCTAATGCGTTTGAATTGAATCCTATTGATTTGTTCGCACAGCGTCGCCAGCGTACTGATGACATCGATAACAATGTGAGTATGCCAGAAAATTCTGATCTTGAGTTGAAGGTACAAATCGTTCCAGTTGTGGGCGAAATACCATCAAACCCATCTCCCTATAACAACCAATTAATGCAAATTACTACTGGATATAAAGATGTATTTATGCCTGCATTGAACACCAATGATGGCTCAATGTTTGCTCTTTGCATCGAAAATAACCTGTTAGCGCCGACATACGTAAAAGGTGATTATTTGATCGTTTCTCCAGAAATGTGGACTCGTTCAGGTGATGTGGCAGCGGTTGAGTATGGTAATGATACACCAATCAAAGCTATTATGCAGGTTACCTATACAGAAGATTTTATTGTTCTTGAATCGGTGAATCATAAACAAGCGCCTATTGCGTTGGTTCGTGGAAAAGACCATTTTAGAATTATTGGTCGCGTAGTACAGCGTCAGCAGAAATTCGCATAAATAGACGTTCTATAGAATATAAAAGTGCCAGAAATAGTAGTATTTTCCTACGTTTCTGGTACTTTTTATTTGTAATAGTTTAATGTGCGCGCTAAATACTATGATACGGTATCAGGGTATAGTGTTACAACACTCTCAATTAGCGGCTAAATCCATAAGGGTTTTTCTAATATGATGCGTTATGAATTGTTAATGCTTTCTGTTCCTGAGATCACGCAAGATGAAGCGCGATCTGTGGAGTCGTACGTGGATCGTGCGATAAAAAAAGTTAAAGGGTCTTTGCTCTCATTCGATCGATGGGGAAAGTATCGCCTTGCATATCCAGTAAACAAAAATGATTATGGAATCTACTTCTTGGCTCGGTTTGAAACTGAAATAGCGCCAGAGTTGCTTGAAGACCTTAAATCCATTTTTGCGGTAAATCTTAATGAAATCGTTATGAGACATATGATTTGCAAATTGGATCCAAAAGCTTCTTTGGAATATCATAAGCCACAGTCGCTTGAAGAAGCTCCTGCTCGAGATAGCTTTTTGGGTGATAACAAGATGGATCGTCGATCGTTAGACGAGTTGCCATCTGATATTGATGAAGAAGATATTGCAATGGATGATGAGGAATAATCATGACTAAAAAAATTAAATTAAAAATCAGCGCACGTTTAATGAAAAAAAAGTTTCGTCGTCAAGCCGTAGGCGCGCCGAAACATTGTCGTTTTTGTGGAAGCACTGATCAAGAGCGTTTGATCGATTATAAAAATGCATATTTCTTGCGAGCGTTCTTAACAGAGCGTGGTAAAATTCTTCCATCACGCATCTCAGGTAACTGCGCAGCGCACCAACGTGCACTGACTAGTGAAATGAAGCGAGCTCGTGTAATGGCATTATTGCCCTATATTGCACAGTAATTATTGAATTTTTTGTTTATATGCGTTAAGTAGTCCATACGGATTTTTCTGTATCGACTACTTAATCAGTTTTATTATCTTGTGCCATTACTATGGGCAAGAATAAGTACTAGAGAAATAAATTTTAAGATGAGCTCGTTGGAGGAACGTTAAAATGTCAAATACGATAGAGCGTTCTAAAGTCAGAAATATAGCGATTATTGCACACGTTGACCATGGTAAAACAACAATGGTTGATCAGTTGCTTAAGCAGTCAGGTACTATTGTGTCTGATCAGTCTGATCGCGTTATGGATTCTAATGACTTAGAAAGAGAGCGCGGAATTACGATTTTAGCAAAGAATACTGGTCTGCGTTATAACGATTACACCATTAACATTGTTGATACTCCGGGTCACGCTGATTTTGGTGGAGAAGTTGAGCGAACATTACAGATGGTTGAAGGATTCTTGCTGCTTGTTGATGCTGCTGAAGGGGTATTGCCAGGAACGCGATTTGTATTGCGTAAGGCATTAGAACTTAATCTTAAGCCAATTGTTGTTATAAACAAAGTAGACAGAAAAGATGCGGATATTGAGCGCACAGAAGCCGCGGTTCATGATCTATTTTTAGATCTTGTTGTTGATACTAAGCAGCTTGATTTCCCTGTGTTATATGCATCATCACGGCATGGCTTTGCATCGCTTGATTCAACGTTGCGATCAGGCACTATGACTCCGTTGTTGGATACAATTATCAATACTATTCCAGCTCCGCAGCCGAAAGCAGATCATTTGCAATTTTTGGTAACCAGCATTGGTGCATCAGACTTTTTAGGAATTCTAGCAATTGGTCGAGTGTTTAGTGGTTCGATGCGAGTAGGACAACAGGTTATTTGCTGCAAAGATGATGTAGTTGGTCGTCCTTTAAAAATAACGAAAATATTTACGTTTAAAGGGCTCGAAAAAGTAGAAACAGAGACCGCGAATTATGGAGATATCATCTCTATTGCAGGATTCTCTGATCCAGTTACTATCGGAACAACAATCTGTGAAGTTGAACATCCATTACCGTATCCATACGTTACTGTTGATGAGCCAACGATGTCGATTTACATTTCGGTTAATAACTCTCCATTTAATGGTCAAGATGGTTCATTACTGACGTCTCGTCAGATTAAAGATCGCTTAGAAAAAGAGTTACGCACGAACGTTGCGCTTAAAGTTGAGCCGACAGATTCAGCTGATTCATATAAAGTTTCAGGACGTGGCCAGCTCCACCTTGGGGTACTTATTGAAAATATGCGCCGTGAAGGATTTGAGCTACAAGTTTCAGCTCCTGAAGTAATTTATAAGATGGTTGATGGTAAACGGTATGAACCGATTGAAGATTTGGTAGTTGATGTGCCGCAAGAATATCAAGGCGTTGTTATGCAATTCCTTGGGACTAGAAAAGCGGAAATGAAAAACGTTACTAACTATGATGATGGTCGTGTTCGTATTGAGTTTGAAGTACCTTCCCGTTCATTGCTTGGTTTCCGTGGGCAGTTTATGACTGATACGCGTGGAACAGGTATTGCAACATTTAGTTTTAAGGGGTACCAGCCTCATAAAGGGCCTATCCCAACTCGTACAAAAGGTGCAATTGTATCCATGGAGCAAGGACCGATTAAGGCATATGCGCTTGATGGCCTTCAGGAACGAGGAACATTGTTTGTAGCGCCTGGTACGGAAACATACGAAGGTATGATTATTGGTGAAAGTAGCCGTGATCATGATATGGATGTAAATCCATGTAAAGCGAAGAAGATGACTAACATGCGTGCATCAGGAACTGATGATGCAGTTAAGTTACCACCTCCGCGTATCATGGAACTTGAGCAATGCATCGAATGGATTCGTCCTGATGAATTGATTGAGGTAACGCCAAGTCACATTCGATTACGTAAAAAAGTTCTTAAAGCGAACTTGCGTAAAAAAGAACATTAATACTGATTAGATAGTACCTTCATATGAAATATCGATATAAAATTGTTGTAGCGTATGATGGTACTGGATATTTTGGGTGGCAAATACAGAACAATAAGCCTACGATTGCGCATGCATTGCAGTCAGCTTTTTTTAAAGTATTTGCCACTTCTGTTTCTGTGATCGGAGTATCTCGTACCGATGCTGGGGTGCATGCACAAGGGCAAGTGGCAACATTCACTACCGAGCGAGCAATTGATATTGCTACGATAAAATTTGCGTGGAATAATGTATTACCTGCCGGCATTACTATTGTGGATGTGGAGCAGGTTTCTCTTTGTTATAATCCGTTTGCGAACATAGCATACAAAATATATTGTTATTATCTGTTTGTAGAACGTCCGCTTCCTTTTGTGAGTCGGTATGGCTGGTTGGTCCGATCAAGTTTCGTGCCAGAAAAATGTGCTTACGCTTTACAGCAATTTGTAGGTACTTATAATTTTAAGCAGTTTACGACTGATGATGATCGCGGCCAGGATACTATCCGTACCATTGATTCGATTGATTTTGAGTTTGATGCAGTGATGGGTGCATATAAAATCACTATCAAAGGACCTAAATTTTTACGGCATATGATTCGTAGAGTTGTAGGTGCTGCAGTTGAGATTGCATCTCGCTCTGATTTGTCTGTAGATTGTTTAAAGCGAATGTTGCATGGGGTTACATTGCCGCAATCATTAGTAAGTGCCCCTGCGCAAGGATTGTTGTTGCAGAGTATTGTGTATAATCAACAATGTGTAGATCAAGATATACATAGTGAAAAGGAACTATCATGAAAAATTATATAAAAGCTATTATGGTGATGTTGTGTATAGGAGCTGTTGCGGGTGGAATATATTGGTATGTACGTCCAGTAGAGCAACTTTCTGAGCGCGATATACAAGATATACATAATTTATTTAAAAAAGATTGGTATTTATTAAGTGCACGTGATTATGACTATAAACACGTTGATGACACTATACGTACTGGGTCTCCGAATGAGTATGAAGCAGATTATAAAGGTAAGATGAAATTTAAAGTAATGCGTGAGGGAGATAAGTTTGTTGGATTTGTTTCGTATTACATGAAAAATTTTCAGCATGGTATCATCTTATATTTAGCAGTAGAGCCAGAGTTTCGCAGCAAGGGCTATGGTGAAAAACTGTTAAAATATGCAGTTCAGCAAATGTTTGATCAAGGTGCGTGTAGGGTAACATTGGTAGCACGTATTGATAATACTCGCGGGCGTGCATTTTACCTGCGATCTGGATTTAAAGAGATGGCAGAAGATCGAGGATTTGTTGGCTATAGAATAGATAAGCCAGGATGTCCTACATAAAACTTTGATGTATAAGAAGTGAAAAAAATAGGCGCATAAATATGCGCCTATTTTGATGCTTAGCGTGAATTCAGTATAAGAAGATGGTAAATGGCGATGTTCGCCTAGAATCTCTTCTGTCTTTGTTAAACCTCTGTCGGACCGGCACCATGACTGGAGGAGAATACCAACCGTTTGTCATTGTGAGTGAAGCGTAGCCCTACTACGCAACCTTCGGTTAGCTATGAAGGGCCATGATAGGAGCCATTCGAAGCTAAACTGCGTATCAAACTTCGTAAGGCGGAGTATGGCAATCCAGAATTCGTGCGCTCAATCTGAGCGCGACATAA
>DASZBJ010000018.1 GCA_035944115.1 Candidatus Babeliales bacterium | reverse complement strand
CAACAACAAGCCTTTCAAAGTGGCCATAGTAGCCGTTATGCGCAAACTCCTCCTTCTCGCAAACACATTGCTTAAAAAAGATGAATTATATAAGGCTTAAAAAATGAATAAAAATAGTAGACTTTTAACACAATCACTTCGTGAGCTTCCTCCTGCGTTAGGGCTACGGCGGACAAGCGCAATGACAACGATCGAATACCAATAATCCTGTAGCCAGTGTTTTATTTTTTTACAAAGATCAATACGATAAAAGCAGGCTTGTATATCAACTCGTTAGATCAAGCTCACGTTAATTAATGAAATATAAAAAACTGCAAACATCTCCTGAAGTGTTTGATATAGCAACTGGCTAACAAGGAAAGATTTTATGGAAAAAACAACACAAATTTCATCTCTCATTACTGACATTGAACAACAAATCCTTACTGTTTATAACGATCCTATACTCTGCCGACAATATGCATGGTGGACCGTGGAAGCAATCACCAATAAAAGAAAAACAGAGCTGATCAATCAAGACACCATCATACTCAGTGAGGAACAACAAAAAAATCTTAATGAATGGCTTGAAGATCTCATTACCAAACAAATGCCTATTCAATATCTGCTTGGATCAGTACCATTTTGTGATGTCACTATTTTAGTCGCACCACCAACATTAATCCCGCGCCCTGAAACAGAAGAATGGTGTTTTAATCTTATTACTAAACTCAAAAAACTACGAAATCAACAAATCACTATTTTAGATCTTTGCTGCGGCAGCGGATGCATAGCAATTACCCTTGCTCAAGCATTACCGCACGCAACAATCTACGCATGCGATATTGCAGATTCTGCCATTGCACTGTCCAAAAAAAACAGCGCTCATAATAAAACAAGTAATCTCATTATCCTGCATTCTGATTTATTCAATGCGCTCCCGAAAGATATTCGTTTTGATCTTATTGTGACCAATCCACCGTACATAACTCCTATAGAATGGCAAACTCTTGATCAATCGGTTGCACAATGGGAAGATAAAGGTGCACTGGTTGCCGATGACGATGGCCTTGCTCTTATTAAAAAAATTATTGCGGTAGCGCCACAGTATTTGCAGCAAAACGAAGAACTACAAGCACAAGCAATACCGCAACTTATGATTGAAATTGGCTATTTACAAGGACCAACAGTTGCTACGCTTATGCAACAAGCGGATTATACGGATATAAAAATAGATACAGATTTGGAACATAAGGATCGTGTAGTTTCAGGGAGAACAGATAATGTGGCACCTACCAAAGCTGCGCAATGAATTAGTAACGATATCACTTGCTCCTAAAAAAATATCGTGCAGTTGGCTCACAACCACTACAAAAGACAATAGACGATATATTTTAAAGGCATTTGAAGAAAAACCGTTACATCATCTTGAATATGAACAATCAGCAATCAACAACTCGCAAATGCTTGGCGCACACATTACCAAATTTTTAAAACGACACAAGCTCGTCGATCCTTATATTTCATGCTCTATTTCCGGATCACAAATAATAGAATCACTCATTGATCTTCCTATTGCTTCACCAAAAATTACTGATTTTCCTTTTCCAAAACTGCATAAAACTATCTGGAATTATCGTTATTTGTATCCAAAAGACAATGCATACTTTACCTTTTACCTGTGTGGCATCCCTAGACACATTCTCTTTCAGCATCAACTCTTTGCCGTAAAGCACCAACTTAATTTGACCGCGCTTACCACTGAACGTATGGCACTATTATCGCTCTATAAAAAAACAAGAGGTTTGATTTTTAGAGCAAGCCAATTTGCACAAGATATGCAACAAAACAATAATGAACTCCATACCCTGTTTTCTGCCGACAGTATACGCCGTATAATGACCATATCCCCTTCTGTGCAACTGCCCAATGAAATAACTCCGTTATCAATCGCTTTAGGCCTTTTTATAATAGGAATAGAACAATCATGAAGCCAATTAACTTTTTAAAAACTATCTCACCAAAAGAACAACACAATATTGCAGTATGGTGCCGCGTAGCCATAGTACTCACGTTGATCACCATTATTGCAATTACCGTGACACAATTCTATCAATTAAAAACGTTTTTTGCGGCCAGAAAAAAATATAATCAGATAATGCAAAAACAACCACAACTGCCGGTGATTAATGCCCATCAAAACAAAAAACTACAAGAACAGGAAAAAGAGCTACAAGACAGAAAAGAGTTCCTTGCTCACATAGAGCTAAAAAACGAACGCCTTTTAAATGTCTTAACTGCTATACAGAAATCAATGCCAACCAACTGTACGATTGTTACCTGCAATATCAACGGGAAAACAATAACGTTATCGGTTATCTGTCCGTCCACGCAAGTTGGTTATCAATATTTAGAAGCTCTCTCTGCATCACCCGATATAACTGATCTACGCATGACATCATTGCAACCACATAAAGCTTCTCAAACAAAACAGATGATCGCTTCGTTAACAGGGTCGATTAAGGTGTAGGGAGTTAGATTCAAGAAGCTAGTTTTTATGTGTTTTCAGATATTTTCTATGCTCTGCTTGCAGTAAGCGGTTTTTTAAATTTCGTTCAAACAGTCTAACGCCTGCTTTACTCTTTGCTCGTTCTTCTCTTGAATATACGTTTCTGCTGTCTTGCCATTCTTATCTGCAAGCATTTTATTAAGAGCCGGTTGTTCCCACAAAAAACGTGATACTTCTAGATGATTCGCTGTAGCGGCAGCTATCATTGGCGTCATACCGGTGACTGGATGTTGAGCATTAATATTAGCGCCTACCTCGATTAAAACCTTTACTAAATGTAACATACCATCGTGAGCTGCACAGATTAATGCTAAATCAACATCTGGATCTTTCCACACATACTTATGCCTGCCGCTCTCCACTATGGATTTTATCACTTCTGGTCTACCTATGTCAGCTGCCTGTAGCACCATGCGAACACGAATTATACGTCTATCTTCTTCATTTGCCCCCATGCGTATAAAAAAATTCATAACACTCGTAGAACCACTTTCAACTGCTGCCTGTGAAACCAACAATCCGTGTTTATCAAAAACATCAAAATGTGCACCTTTTGCTAATAAACATCTTACAATACCCAAATGTTTGGATCTAGTTGCATACACTAGTGCCGTTCCTCCATGTATGCATTGAGCATTTTTATCAGCACCCGCTGCTAGCAAAACATCTACATCTTCTTCATGGCCATAGTTAGCCGCATATATCAATGCTGTCCATTTGCTTTTATCTGCACTTTGTATGTCAACACCATAGCTGATCAACAGCTTTGTAACTTCCGCATGACCATTGCCAGCCGCGCACATTAACGCTGTTTGCCCTTCTTTATCCCCAGCATTTGCATCAGCACCCGCTCTCAACAAAGCCGTCGCAACCCCTGTATGTCCGTTCGCAGCTGCCCACATTAATGCAGTCATTCCCGATTTATCCTGATCATTTTTATTAACATTCATATCTATTAACCATTTTAAAGCAGCTACATTTCCGTACTGAGCAGCTCTAATCAATAATGTTTGACCATCGTTATCTGTGACGTCCATCGAAGCGCCTGCTTTTACCAAAATATCCGCAATTTCTGCATTACCAGTTGTCTCAATTGCAATCATTAATGGCGTTCGGCCCGATTTGTCAACACTGTTTACATTAACCTGATGCTCTAACAACAATTGCACCGTATCTGTTTTTCGAGATGCAATAGCGGCTGTTAACGCGATAACTCCTTTGCTATTTTGTGCATCTTTATCAGCGCCCGCATTCAAAATCAATTCCACGATATCTCTGTCAGCAAACGCAGCCGCTTTCATTAATACAGTACTGCCATCCTGAGAAGCACTCTGTACATCAGCTTTTTCTTGTAATAAAAAACGTACTACATCTAGATTTTTTTGCGAAGCCGCGTGCATGAGTAACGTACGACCTCGACCATCTTTACAATTTAAATCCCCTCCCGCTTGCAACATCTTTTTAATCTCTTCTATTGCATTCGGCATGTACACATGTTCAAATATAGTCTTGGGAACCGTTAACTGTTCAATAGCGCGTGCTACTTGGTTATTGCTTTGCAATGCGGGCTTTTCTGGCGCACAATCAAAAAAATAAGTCTCGTTTGATGTATGAGGAACTCTAAAGTGCGCATTTAAAACTTCTTTTACTCGTTTTTCATATCCCTGCAACTGCTGCGAAGTAAGAGAAGTAAACCGAAACATCTTTACTCCCATTTTAGGGTTCATTAACGGTCCAGTTCTTGAGAAAAAAAGCCGCAACTGCATCTCGTTTATATGTTTAAACGGATTTTTTTCTTTTTGCAGCAATTCAAGTAAAGTACTCGCTTTTATATATCGCTGACGTCGTACATCATAATCATCAGCTGCTACTATTTCATTATTATCATTAACCATATATTCTTTTTGAGGAACACCGAATGGGCGCGAAACATACACACATTCATCTACCAAATGCTTTGGTATAAATATCTGTATAATATCGCCAGTTTCAGAAGGGAACTCTTTATTAACATCTAATATATCTTTCCCATAAGTACGTTCTTCCTTAAGCCATTCTTTAACAAAACTCCCTATACTGCGATTTCGTAAAAAATAATCCCATGTCGATTCGCCTGATATATGAAAGTTGCTAAACAACGTTGGATTGACCGCCAACAGATCCTTTCGTATGTGTGCAAGGTTATCATTCGTAGCGCCTTTACCTGCTCTAAATGCATGCGGTCCTGCAAAACTATCTAAATACTGCTGCACATTTGAATAATCAGATGCGCGAGTACGAAGATATTCAAAATTAGGATAGGGTGATTCATAACAATAGTTTAAAATTGCCGGAATGAGACGATTTTCGCTATTTTGCGCATGATAGCAAACAATATGACTCTCTTTATATAGCTCTTCATTTTCTACCATCTTTTTTATCATCGAACGATGTTTGCGCAAAGATGGAAAATAATCTAATTTAATTTCTTCAGCATATCTATCTACAAAATTAGCCGTTGCTGCAACTTCGTTCGGCGCAAGCCGCTTCTTTTGCATTTGATCTCGTCGTTGCCGCAACTGTACTTGACCAACAAGAACCCTCTGCCGCTTATTCTCTTTTTGATCAACACCAGCTGCACAAACCTGCAATCCGACAATAATATTAACGAAAACACCAATTAATAAATGATTTTTTATAGACATCTTTATCCCTAATCAATTCTGTAAAAACCCCAACTCTGTATTGCTTGTAATCATGCAACCCTCATCGCATGAGAATTCTTTTCAGAATACATTAATAAAAAGACCATGCAACCATAATGGTAAAAAACAGGTTATTAAAACCGCCAAACAGAATTTATTATGGTAGTTAACGTGAGTTCGGTATAAGAAGTTTTTCGGGATGTTGTATGTTGTTGCGTATTGTTGTGATAAAAAGGGTTTTCTTACGCAGTCATTGCGAGGAACGAAGCAATCTAGCCTCGTTAATAAAGGAGATTCTCATACAAATC
>DASZBJ010000017.1 GCA_035944115.1 Candidatus Babeliales bacterium | reverse complement strand
GTTTGCTCTTTTTCATCTTCTTCTGTTGTTTTTACTCGTTTCGGTTTTGCTTTTTTTTGTGTTGGGATGGCGAGTGTTGCCTGTGTTTGCTCGATTGCACGAGCATCGCCTTCTTGCACAGCAGCTTGTCTTCGCCTCATTTCTGTTTCTTCTTCTCGTGCTCTACTGAAAGTATCAAGGGCATCTTGGCGGCTACGCTGGTCTCGCGCTTGTTGTGCCAAATCTTCCGGTGAATCTGCTAAAGATCGCGCTGGGTGTGCGATATGGGGGGTAATAATCATGAGTAGTGCTATCATGTGCCATTTTATATGTTTCATCATTGCCTCTCTCCGTTCTTTTTTTTCAGGGTTTAATGATTATTGTGTACATAAGCTTACATGCCAAAAAATCCAATATCGGCAGCTGATGCAATCATTGCCTCTGATTTTCCTTGCTTAAAGGCATCTATAATGCGTTGGTAAATAGCCCTGATGTTTGAAGGGGTTGATTTGGTAGTTGCCGATTTGAGAAGGTAAATTCCCTTGTTTATTTTTTGCATTTGTATTGGTGGAAAATATGGAATTTGTTTTGCACGATCACGGAGTGTTGCAGCATTTTTGATGAGTTCGGCAGTAGTTAATAAGTCTTCTTTTATGCGCCAAATGCGTGCAGTGTTATCCCAAGATCCCGTGACGATGAATAGGTTATCAGGGCTGATAGCTACTGAACTTATCAAGCTTGTATGACCAGTAAGGGTGCGGAGCAGTGTTCCTGTGGAGGCATCCCAGATGCGTGCGGTGTGATCCCAAGATCCGGTGACGATGAATAGGTTGTCAGAGCTGATAGCCACTGCTTTTATTGCGTCTTTATGGCCAGCAAGGGTATGGCGCAGTGCTCCCGTGGTGGTATCCCAAATGCGTGTAATGATATCGCTAGATGTGGTGACGATGAATAGGTTATCAGAGCTTATAGCTACTGCAGTTATGAAGTTTGTATCAGTAAGGATATACAGTAGCGCTCCTGTGGTCGCATTCCATATGCGTGCAGTGTGATCATCAGACCCGGTGACGATAAGTTGGCTATCAGAGCTGATGGCTACTGAGTTTATTGCGTCTCCATGGCCAGCAAGGGTATGGCGCAGTACTCCCGTGGTAGCATCCCAAATGCGTGTAGTGATATCGTTAGATGTGGTGACGATGAATAGGTTATCAGAGCTTATAGCTACTGCAGTTATGAAGTTTGTATGAGCTAGGGTATGCAGTAGCGCTCCTGTAGAGGTATCCCAAACACGTGCAGTGTTATCCCAAGATCCGGTGACAATGAAGCGGTTATCAGGGCTTATAGCTACCGATGTTATAATGCCTGTATGAGCTAGGGTATGCAGTAGCGCTCCTGTGACGGCATTCCAAATGCGTGCGGTGTTGTCCTCAGATCCGGTGACAATAAATTGATTATCAGGGCTAATAGCTACAGAATTTATTTTGGATCTATGGCCTACAAGGGTATGCAACGGTGCTCCCGTGGTGGAATCCCAAATTCGTGCAGTGTTATCCCAAGATCCCGTGACGATGAATTGGTTGTTAGAACTGATAGCTATTGAGGTTATGGGCGCTGTATGACCTCCTAACGTTTGCGAGATGATAGTTGCATGTGGATCAGTAAATGTTTTTTGTGCCATGCGGTCTATTATATGCGTTAATTCGAGTGGGAAATCCGGTAGTTTTTGCAGTTGTGCATCACTATATTCTATGGGGCGGTCTCCACGCCGCTCCCGGGCTGCTCTATCTTGGTCTTCTACTTGCTTAAGCATTTCCAGATATGCTTCATATTGTTGTCTGTTTTCTTCCCGTTCTTTTTCATCTTCTTCTTTTGTTTTTACTCGTTTCGGTTTTGCTTTTTTTTGTGCTGGGATGGCGAGTGTTGCCTGTGTTTGCTCGATTGCACGAGCATCGCCTTCTTGCACAGCAGCTTCTTGAGCTTGGCGAGCAGCAGCTTGTCTTCGCCTCATTTCTGTTTCTTCTTCTCGTGCTCTACTGAAAGTATCAAGGGCATCTTGGCGGCTACGCTGGTCTCGCGCCAGTTGTTGTTGTTTTTGTGCCAAATCTTCCAGTGAATCTGCTAAAGATCGCGCTGGGTGTGCGATATGGGGGGTAATAATCATGAGTAGCGCTAGCATGTGCCATTTTATATTTTTTATCATTATATCTCTCCGCTTATAAGATCCTATTTGTAATCATAGTAGCCAATAATGATTTTATTAATCAATGGTTTTGGTTTCCGATAGGAATAATCATTGCCTAGAGGAGGGGCTTTGAATCGATTATTACCTTGCATGGTTAGCAGATTTGGTGGGCCTCACAGCCGGTTTATGGAATATAACAGGCACGATAGAGCTTGTATATATTTATCGATGATACCCGGTTGTTGTGATTTGATATGCTCATTTGGTATGCTATTGCTATAGTAATGATAGCGTATTTATCCATGTGCATGCTCGTAAGGCCTGCACCCAATATATAAAGGAGAGCGTGTGTTTTTATTGTTTTTAATAAGAAGTATAGAAGATATGCTCAAAGGTTTTCAAAGGCTTACCACCAGTAAGAAAAAATAAAAAATTAAGATTCTTCACATTCTTTCTCTTGTAGTTCCTGGGCAAGATGCATAGTTTTTTCGATAAGTGTTTTGGTGCGATCTGTTAAATCAGTTCGTGTTGCAAAGTAGCTTGTCAGAAGTGTTTGTAAATCCATATCTACTTGTACGCAGGCGCGCCGTTCACGAACGATGGGTTCTCGTACGGGTGTAATGCCCACGATATGCATTGCCGACGAGCATGCTCGCTGTACCGCTTGCAAATCGACCAGATCTTTTTTGCCGGCAGGGATGTGATAGACAATTTTTAATACGGCACCCGTGATTGGGTGTTTTTGTATTGCTGCAATGAGTTGTTCTGTTTGCGTAGACTCGTTGTTCAATGTTGCCTCAATTTGGATAAATGGACGAGTTGGCACAGGAATAAATTCATGCGTGGTGTTATTTTTTTCATGAACAGTGACATGACAAAACCCCTTTTCTTCTTTGCGTTCTCCAAAATCTATGCGCTCAATGGAGCCTGAATATACAATTGCAGGATATCCATTTGGATTAAGGTTTTGATAGCGATGGAGATGGCCAAGTGCAACGTAATCAAACGGTTTTATGGCAAGGTGAGAGGGCATGATGATTGGATCGGTGCCGTAGATAGCTCGTTTTTCTGATCCAGAAAAAACACCGGAGCTGACCGTTAAATGGCCAGCAAGGAGTGCGGGAATGCTTGGATCTAATTCATCAGCAAGAGCGCGGATGATACTACTTACCGCTTTCGAAATATATTCAGTGATTTCAGGTCCGCTCGTTAAAAGATGCTTGCTGTTAATCGCAATCGTGTTACGGGTTGGCCACGGAATGCCGACAATATTAATAGGGCCATTTTTAGTAGTTAAAGTAAATGATGTTGGTTTTGCAATCACATGAAAGCCATCAAGCGGCAGTTCATTAAATACGTCAAGACTGTTTGCTTTACCAAAACTGAGCGGATGATCATGATTTCCCACTACAATAACAACGGGAATTTTTGCGTGATGCAGGCGCAGAAAGCATTGAAGCAGAAGTTTTTGTTGTGTTGGACTTGGATGTGCGGTTTTATATGCATCTCCAGAGAACATAAAGAAATCCACCTGTTTTTCGATTGCATAATCGATGCAAAGATTGAGCGCTTTTTGAAAATCAAGCAGGCGAGAATGGATACCGGTTTTTACGTCTAATTTACCGTAATTTTCCATGCCAAAATGAATGTCTGCGGTGTGTATAAATTGAATCATGATGTTAGCGTGGGGTTTCAGGATTATTGGTGGTGTTATATACAGATGTTGCTTTCATTATTTGCTGTGCATTTGTAGTATGGGTTTTATTAGTAATTTCGCTAAAGCTTCCCGTGCATGTATTTTTTTCAATATGCGCATGATCATGGATATGTGCAAAAGGGCCGACTTGCGTATGATCTTCTATTGTTGCATCTTTTATAACAGAATGTGAAAAAACAGTAACGTCATTGTGCAACATACTGTTTTCTATTGACGAAAAATCATAGATGGCACATGCCTGTCCGATTTGTGTATTGCCAAGTAGCTGTACGCCACCACCGATGTAAGATCCTTGTCCTATCGTAACTGGCAAATCGATGTGTACATTTTGTGCAAGAGCAAAACGAACACCATTATGCATCCAATACTTAATGATTTCTGCGCGTTTTATTTGTTGTGCAATCCATAGTTCTTCAAGCGTATTGATGCCACGAATTTGATCGAATGAAGCCGTTACTGTGGTAACTTTTTTGCCATTTTTGCTGGCGATTTCAATAAGATCGGTAAGATAGAATTCGTTACTGTTATTATTGGTGTTGAGGCTATCAATATATTGGGTAAGGAACTCTTTTTTTATGAGATAGATGCCTGCATTAATGCAGCAATCGGTGGTTGCATCGCCAGTAAAATCTTTTGCTTCAACAATTTTTATTACGCCGTTACTTTCAACAATTCTTCCATATCCTTTTACGCTTGGATCTGCATTGTGAGCGACAATAAACGATATTGCAGCATCGCTTGCAATATGGGTTTCATAGAGTTCTTCGATAGTATTTTCTGTTAGCAGTGGGCAATCACCGTTGCAGATAAGAATATCTTGCTGGTTCCACGTATCTCGGCTGGATAAAATTGCATGTCCAGTCCCTTTTTGTACTTCTTGTGTCACAAATTGGATGTCGGTTATATGATTGTTTTTTACTGCTTCTATAATAAGTTCTTTTTGATAACCAACTACCATAGTTGTTGGAATGTTCGCACGTTCAAGGAGTTTGGTAATATATATAATCATTTCTTGGCCGCATATCTTTTCAAGTAATTTTGTTTTACCGGTTTGAAAGCGGGTTGATTTGCCAGCGGCTAGTATAATTGCTTGTATGTTTTTCATGGTCATATAAATCCCTTTGTAAAAATCCCTTCATCATAGCGCCTATCCACCGGAGTTTTAACGAAGAGGCAAGCGTATGCGTGGCTATCCATTACATTGTGCGTTCAATATGAGCGCAGCCAATTATAAAAATGTGTCTACCTAGTGTAGCAGACTGTTGAAAGGAGGGATATGTATTGTTTATGGGCCTTGTGCGAGTTGTTGATCTTTGAATATGCTTATTTTTGTGCCTAGAGGCGGATCCTTTTGTGCAAATAGAATAGCTGTGGTACGCTCATTATATGAAAACAAGAGGTTATTTATTACGTTATGAGGGGACTTATTATGATAAATTTTAAAAAAATTATAGCATCGTTGCTTTTGGTTGTTAGTATTATGCAATCGAAAGCAGAAGAGAACACCTCTTTGGATATTCCACAGGAAGACACTCAAGAATGGCAAGAAATGGTGACAAAGCTTAGTCCTGAGGCGTTAGCATTTGTCTTGAACTTTGAATCGATTCAAACAAAATTTGACGCTATGGAGCATGAGGCGCAACAACGCGACCAAGGGAAAGCAGAGCGCGAAGCGAAGCGCCAAGAAGAGCTAAAAAAAATTGAGGCAAACATGTATTGGCGAATCAAAATGGGATTTGCTCTTGCGGCTACAAGCGTGATGATTAAAGCATATTGCAAGCTAGTGAATGCAACGAATTTGTATCCAGCAGTGGGTTAATAAAAAGTAGAAATTACATATTTGTTATAAAATGTAGGGCGCGATATAAAAAAATATTGCGCTCTTATTTTTTATACATTCGTAATCATTGTATATGCTGTCGGTTATTATGAGATAATTATTTTGTTTATTCTGGTAGCTGGTAAACGTATGCGTGTAGTCAAATTTGTTGTATCATGTAAAATCATTGTACAATGTTGCCTCGGCATACAGATATCCCGATACTAGTAAGGTGTAAGATGATAGCACAAAGATTTTTTGCAGTGATTGTTTTTGTTGGTTTTTGTAACTCTCTCTATTCTATGGGGGAAGATAATCGATATCTCCCATTAATTCAGCGTCCGTACATTCTGGTTGAAAATAGACCATCTCATTTTACTACAGATGCGTTTATGACAACCGCAAGTTCCGCTTTTTTAAATACTGATGAAACAGTAGGTATTACGGAAATATATGGTCCGTATGATCAAACAGCCATAGGTGCTGCGCTAGAGGTACTCGGTAAAGATAATCCATTAAAAACATTTGGTGATGAGTTTATCAAGATGGCAAATCGTCTTGATTTATGTTGGCATGCGAAGGGCAAAATTCAAACACAAGGATTTATTATTTCTCTTGAGCAAGCGCTATCAGATTGGTTTTCTATAGGTTTTTGCACATTTTTTATGCGGGCCAATGGGTATCAAGAGTTTTTCTTAAAGCAAGAAGATACCGCCCGATTATCAGAAGACGTTGTGTTTAAGTTAGATCAATTGCGTATTGATATGAATAATACATTAGGCATTTCTGATGCACATTCTAGCCAAGTTGGTTTTGGAGATATTGATGCATTTATAAGGTTTCGTGGTTTACGTGAATACGCGTACAGATTTAAAAAGATAGAAGGGGGCGTTCGTTTAGGCTTCTTGATACCGACCGGTAAACACAGAGATATAACAAAACCGATTTCTATTCCATTTGGCGGCAATGGTCATTGGGGAGCATATTTCCAGGGTGACGTAGAGCTTGAGTTGAAAGAAGATTGGAAAGTCGGAGTGTTATTTCGTTTGAGTAAGCGATTTGCACGAATTACTGATCAGCGCCTGACAGTTGCAAAAGAATCATTAGCATATGGTGCAGTAGTGGCACCAGTACGCATTGACCCAGGCGTTTCTGTGGCCTGTACCCCATGGATTGCGCTTGAAAATGTACGCGACGGGTTGGGATTACGTTTATTATATACACTGATGTTCCATTCCTCCGATACATGGCAGGACGCACGAATTAATCGTTCACTTCCTGTTTCATTGGTACAAGCGACAGCAAAAAGTCGTTGGGGCTCTGGATATGTAACGTTAAATGCGTTTTATGATTTTGGCAAAATGAAAGTGTGTCGTGGTTGTGAACCGATTGTGAGTTTGGCATGGGATATTCCAGTGCCGCAATTTGTTGCACGAAGATCGATAAAGTCCCATAGAATCTCATTAGGTGTTGAATTAAATTATTAAAAAATTGTTTTTTGGTTGAAAGAAAAAATATGAGCAAATTTATGAAATTTTTTCCAGCACGAAAGCTGTTTAGCATTTTTTCAAATGATTTAGCCATCGATTTAGGTACTGCCAATACCGTTGTGTATGTTCGGCATAAAGGAATTGTGCTCAATGAACCCTCAGTAGTTGCGGTTAAAGTGGGTACTAATCATGTACTTGCTGCAGGACAAAGCGCTAAGGACATGTTAGGAAAAACGCCTGAAAGTATCGTGGCATGCCGCCCATTGCGGGACGGAGTGATTGCAAATTTTGAGTTGACAGAAAGCATGCTCCGTTATTTTATCAGGGCCGTGCATAATGATCGTCGTACGTTGGTTCGTCCTCGTATGATTATCGGTGTGCCTTCAGGTATTACACAAGTTGAGCGTCGTGCAGTTGAAGATACAGCAAAGCAAGCTGGTGCACGAGAAGTGTATACCATTATGGAATCAATGGCCGCTGCAATCGGTGCTGGTCTACCGGTGCAAAATCCAAGCGCGAGCATGATTATTGACATCGGTGGTGGTACTACCGAAGTTGCCGTGATTACGTTAAAGGATGTAGTGTTTTGCCGGTCTGTTCGTGTTGGTGGTGATGAGATGGATCGTGCCATTGTGCAATATGTAAAGCGTAAATATAAATTATTAATTGGTGAAAGAACTGCAGAGCGTATTAAAATTGAGATTGGTTCTGCGCTTGCAGGTCTCATTAAAGATACGATACAAGTAAAAGGGCGAGATTTAGTTTCTGGAGTGCCAAAAACGATTACCCTTTCTGCACCTGAGGTGAATGAAGCTTTGCTTGAAACAGTTGCCAGTATTATTGATGTAGTACGGGTAGCGCTTGAAAATACCCCGCCAGAACTGTCTTCAGATTTGGTTGATAATGGTATTGTGATGGCTGGTGGTGGCTCAGGATTACGTGGGCTTGACCAGTTGATTAGTAAGGAAACGGGGCTTCCGGTACGCGTTGCGGATGATCCACTTTTTTGTGTGGTTAAGGGCGCAGGTAAAGTGCTTGAAGAACTAGATTTCTTTAAAGATACCTTGATGAAATAGAGCTCTTTTGAAATGCAAAAAAAATTGAAAAAATTCAGAAAGAGATCCAACAATAGGGATAGGGATTAGCGGTGGTTTATCAACAAAATGGTATTACAGTAAAAAAGAGATACGGTCAGCATTTTCTTCGTGATCAGCAGGTTATCGATTCGATTATCAGCAACGGAGGATTAACGAGCAGCAGTTCGGTTTTTGAGATTGGCTGTGGTGATGGCGTGTTGACGCGAGCGATTTTAGCAACCGATGTGTCGCGCTTATGGGTGTTTGAAATTGATGAGCAGTGGGGGGATTATGTACGTAATGATCTGCCAGATACCCGTTTGACTATGCATATACAAAATATCTTAGATGTTGATCCTGCTATTTTTAAAGAATATGCTCCTTGGACATTACTTGCTAACTTACCCTATCAAATTACGTTTCCTATTTTGCATCTTTTATATAATATGCGCAGCTTTGTAAAAGAAGGCGTTATTATGGTGCAAGAAGAGGTGGCGCAAAAAATTTTAAAAACATCTGGAAAAGGATATGGACAACCGTCACTCTTTTTCCAGCGTTATTTTGAATGGAAAAAGTTGGATAAAGTGTCACCAAAGGCATTTTATCCAGCACCAAAGGTTGATTCTCGGTTATTGTATTTTAAGCCGCGAGCAGTGGTTGTACCAATCGAGCAAGAAGATGAGTTTTGGAAGTTTGTAAAAATATGTTTTAAGCAACCAAGGCGTACGCTTAAAAATAATTTGTCGCAAACTCATTATGCATGGGAATCTATATCGACTGAAACGTTAGCGTTACGATCTCAACAGTTATCGATGGATGATTTTATGCAGTTGTGGCAGCAGCTGAAATCGTAGGTAGGTGTGGGTTTATCCACGCAATTGAGGGGCTGAGTTTATAGCGCACTTAGTATCAGATTGTCGTGGCGAGTTATCGAATGCACGTTAATTATCTTTTTTCTCTAAGGCCGCACATGATTTTCTAAACGACTTTCTTAGCCGTCGCTCTTTTTTGCGATGTATTCTGACGAGGCGGTCTTCCAGTTTTTTGTTTCTATACCATTCTTGTGCTTGTAGGTACGCTGTTCTAATTGCACCGTTATATTTTTCACCCGTGTAATCTTCTGGTGCATACTGTGCAATAGTTGTTTTGATGTTGTTGATTTCTTCGACAGGAAGGAATCGTCCTAGATTTAATATTTTTCGTGATTTTTGATTGCGTATTAAAACCACTTCTTGATCTGGGCGAATATCAATGAGGGTTGGTTTTTCAAAACGATTTCGTTCTTGAAAGTTTTGTGCATAGTGCACTATTAAGGGTGTCAACGCTGCAGCTGGCATTGGATAGAGTGGAAATGTTTTACGATAGTGTTGTGGAGTCCAGCCAAAAAACCAAAGTTCAGTATGCCCTGGAGATGAGTCACGTAAATATCGGCCGCGACCGGATAATACAGATTTATTTTTAAACGCATAATTTTTTAATGCTTTTTCATCGTTAATGTTTTGGAGGTTTCTTACGCATTTGATCTGAATTTGTATTAATTTGTTGGGTAACGTGAACCCTCTTCTTGGTTTAAATATACGATGAGAAAAAAATCTTTTGAATGAAAAGAAATCCAGTTTTTGAATGCGATCGCCCCGTGAATAAATATGATATATTTTTTTAAACATTGGATCATTAACGAGATAATCAGTTTCTTTTTGAATAGGGACTCCATATAAGATGATTTCATCCACTTCTAATGGAAGGGGGTTCTGTTCGCATTGTCTGACTTTTGCGATATTGAGTACGACGTTTCCTCCATGGCTATATCCAATAATACGAACTTTTGGAGATATACCATTTGCAGTGAGTTGCGCAACGAGTGCCGCGACTGATTGATAGAGATTGATGGCATCAGTGTATCGTTTTGATTCGCTCATAAGTCCTGACCAGCCATAGGTATAATAATGGTTGATGATTGTTTTATTGGGATTTACAAATTGTGAGACAATTTCAAATGCGGCTGCCATGGCGCCAGAACTATTACCAACTTCTATACGGCTTGGATCCATGGGGTGAAGTCCAAGATCTTGCATGGCTTGGTTTTGATAAAAAATATGATCATCGCGCATTACGCGAACGGTTTCAGAATAAATGGTGCTTTCAACTCGGTCGGTCATAAAGCGAAGAAAGTTAGTGATACCGATATGTGGCTTGACGCTCATGATGCCATGTACGAACACATTTATCCACACTTCTGGTTGTTCTTGCGAGGATTGAGTGGCAGATAAAGATGTGGTAGCGCATAGAATAAACGCAAACAGGTTGCGAAGGGTCGTGAAAAAATTTTTTTTGCTGTTCATGCTATTCACCTTTGGCGTTATTTTGTACGAAGAAATAGATAACTGAGTATACTAAAACGCCTTATTTCTTCTATATTCATTATTACACTTTTCCTTATCGCCATTACTATATCAAAAAAGAATAAAAATTCAAATAGAGAAGGCTCAATTGGCCAGTTGAGCGTTTAGGGTGGCGCTTTTTTTATTTAGAATTCTTTTAATTTAGATTAAAAAAGGTGATTGAGAGAATCGGATAGGTGAGAAATCCCATTTTTGTTGATGACTGCAGAGGAGTTTGATAGTCCTGTGATTACAGGAGCATGTAGTGCGATCTATTCTTAATGGAATTGTTGCAAGTTTTTTTAAAAAAGGAGTGTTAAATATGCGTGAAGCGCAGTACAAATTTGTAGGTCTTGTGTTGGTATGTGGTGCGTTATTGTGCGCATTTAAGCAGATGGAGCATAGTAATAATATTTTTTATGCTCATCTGCAGGGATGGTATCCAACCAATCCGCAGTCGTTGCGCAATACGATGCAAGAGCTAGATAAGATAGCCGAGGCATCGTTTGGAGCAAATCTATCACCAGTTCGTTGTATGATTGCTCCGCATGCAGGGTACGCATATTCCGGGGATGTGGCTGTAGCGGCATATCGATTGCTTAAAGGATCGGTGGTGCGGCGGGTGATTGTGTTGGCCCCATCGCATCGTGTTCCATTTGCTGGTATTGCGATACCAGCATTTGAGTTATATGAAACGCCGCTGGGTTCAGTAAAGATTGATCAAGCGATCATAAAACAACTGAAATCAGATCCGTTATTTGTGGAAAATCAGCATGTGTATCGCGTGGAGCATTCATTTGAAATGCAGCTGCCACTCATACAAACCTATTTGCCGCAGGCTGCTGTGGTGCCGCTCATTGTCGGAGAGCTTTCTCTGGAACAAATTCGGAACGTTGCAACAGCCCTTATTCCATTTATTGATCTAACTACTTTGGTAGTGGTGAGTTCTGATTTTACCCATTATGGTAAAAAATTTGGATACACACCGGTTCATGATTTTATTCAGCAGCGGATTATGCAGCTTGATTCTGGCGCATTACAGGCGATTCAAAATTATTCTATGGAATCATTTTTATCATATGTTAGCAAAACGGGTGCAACTATTTGCGGGCGCACACCGATTGCCATTTTGGTAACATTGCTCAAGCAGGGAGTTTTTGGTGACGTTGTGCCACAATTAGTTGCCTATAAAACGTCAGCGGAAATAACTGGGCAAAAAGATGAGAGTGTAAGCTACGTGGGTATGGTTTTTGTAGAACGTAGGGCGCAACATGTTGCACAAAAAGATCAATTAACTATGTATGATAAGCGAGCGCTACTTGCCTGCGCGCGTGCAACATTACAGCAGTTGTTTGAAAAAAAATTGCCGCAAGAGTTATCATATCCGATTATCACAAAGCAAAATAGCAAACAACAAGGTGTGTTTGTTACGTTGTACAAAAAGGGATTGTTGCGCGGTTGTATTGGCCGTACTACAACACAGGATCCTATTTATAAATCGGTTATTGCGATGACCCGTGCATCAGCGCTGGAAGATTCACGATTTAGTCCGGTGACCGCAGCAGAACTTCCAGATCTTACCATTTCCATTTCAGTGCTTACCGATCCAAAGCCGATAAAAAGTTATAAAGATATTGTGATTGGCCGAGACGGTATTATTGTAACGCAGGGAACACAGACTGCTTTGTTCTTACCGCACGTGGCAACTGAATTTGGGTGGGATTTGCCTACAACATTATCGCAATTGAGTAAAAAAGCTGGTTTGCCAGCCGATGCATGGAAAAAAGGTGACGTGCAATTCGAAGTTTTTGAAGCTGTTGATTTTAGTGAGGCGGAGTTTGTAAATGGAATTACAGCGAAACCATCCTTGGCGGCGCAGTCCGCCGGCCTGTCCGACGTAGCTCAGGATGGGCGAAGTAGGAAGCTTAGTGCGTAGGTGGAAAAAAAGGTGATGTGCGCTATGAAGTTTTTGAATCAATCGACTTTAAAGAAGATGATTTTATGAGTACAAAAGGAGCCTAGTAATGTTAAAAAAGTTAAAAGAAGTTTTTTGGGTCTGGTGGCATCTTACTCGTGTATATTTTCAGATGCTCTACGGATATTGGCGTGTGTCGCATTTACCACAACCGATCGTGACGATTTTTGGAAGCGCACGATCACCACAGACCGATCTTTATGCGCAACAGGCGCATACATTGGCAAGCATGCTCATTAACGTTGATATTTCAGTATTAACGGGCGGCGGACCAGGAATTATGGAGGCTGCAAATTGTGGTGCGGTACCTCGCAAGGGGAGTTATGCAAAAAGTGTTGGAATTAGTGTTACAGAATTAGGTGAAAAGCTGAATGCATGTGTGCAAGAATCTTTTGCGCTTAATTATTTTTTTGCTCGCAAATGGTTGTTGACACGTCTTTCTGCTGGATTTGTAGTCTTTCCTGGAGGATTTGGCACGATAGATGAGTTTTCTGAGATCGTAACGCTCATTCAGACAAAAAAGATGAAACCGTTACCGGTCGTGCTGATTGGTACCGAATATTGGGCCCCATTTATGGCATGGTTGAATACTGAGGTGTTGCAACATGGTTTTATAGCAAAGGAACATTTAGATCTATTTAGAGTCACCGATGATTTAGATTTCGCGTTTTGTTTTGTCAGAGATACGTGCGAAATACCGGGATTAATGAAGCGATAGTTTCTTATCGAAATAAAAAATAAAAAACAATGCACGCTGTCTCTATGCTTTAGTGATAATGCTTTGCCGTCGTATTTGCGGCGGTCATTGACTATTTGAATTGTCAATTGTTATCCTCGATAATATATTATGTTCTTATATGGTATGTAATCGAGAGAGGAAGGCACAATGAAGCAGTTTATAAAAAATAGTCTATTAATAACGGTTCTTATGAATTTTGGTATGAGTTTGCAGGTGCATGCCGCCAAGCCAGTGGATCAATCTGCACAAACGGCGCAAGGGCGATTAGGTCGCATTACCGGTCAAGTGCAACCCAAAGAGCAAATACCTGCCGTTGCTGATGAATCAGGAAAACGAGCGCAAGAGCGGTTAAAACGGATTGGCGGACAGTTGAAGCAGCCTAAGCCACAGTCAGTTCTTTCACCAGAAGATGTTGGCGCTACATCTGAATTTTTGCGGCCTGAGTACTGTGAAAATATTAAAAAAACATGGAAAGAAGAGCTCAGAAAATATGGTAAGACGATAATAAAAGAGATGTTAGATAACGAAGAGCGCTATAAAGAAAGTCATTTCGTTTTTTATCATGGGCAACGGCAAGAAAATCGTATTGTTGTAGAGCTTCTAAGAAATTTATATAGAGTCGAAACGGGCAAACCTGTACGTTCTGATTTTGAATTTTTACGTTTTTGGAAAGAAGGGTCTGACTATCCGGATGTTAATAGTTATTTAGATAGCTTTGGTATTCCAAATCCATTTAAAGTAGATGACCCTGTTCTGAGCGATCTTGATCCCAAAATTCGCACAGTGCTGTTATCAGTAAATCCAGTCTTATTTGGCAATTTTGATCAATCTGGTTCATGTACATGGGCTTATTTTTTGCAGAATTTTAATATAGAAAATTTTGTCGAAAGCGCTTTAAAAGTAATTTTTAGCCAAGTTAAGCTTGATCAAAAATTTATTAAGGATCTCACTACGATTGTAGAACAATTTCCTACTGAAACGGGGGACCTTGTGCAGATATTTATACCAAAAAATATAGTTGATAAATATGCATATCTTTCAAAATATTATGGTGTTCCACAAAAACAATATATTTTTGATGTCGATGGGAAGTTTATTGCAGAAAATGATTATGACGTTACGCGTGAGCGGTATGTGCGTTGCAGTGGGGTACTTGAGTTTTTACAAAATGCAGGCAGGCGTTTTGCAGATACAAAAAATATGCAGTTACGGCTGTTCTTTGCAAAAACGGGGCCGTTACTGAATCCTGATATGGGGGCGAAGATATTTCGATTTACTACTCTCACGCCAGCCCAACTACAAGAATATAAGCGACAGGTGGCAGGTGTTGTAGACAATATCTTTGGGACCCATCCTGGTCTACTTACTCGAATGAAATCTGCGGTTTTTGGATTCGAAACAGGAACAAGTAAAAGGGTTCTTACGGCGCAAGAGCAAGATATAGTTGCACGAGCGATTGAAGATGTAACTGAACCAGATTTATTTGAAGCAATTGCTCTACCTAATGCGCTTGCAATGATTAAAAAATTGGTAGCAAAAGGGGTTAATATAAATGACGTTGATGACAGCGGGACAACTTTACTAACAGTTGCAGTTGAAAAAGGAAAGCTTGATGTTGTGGAGTTTTTGGCGAAAATACCAGGTATTGTTATTGATGCCCGAGATAGATATGGCCGTACAGCATTAATGTATGCAGCCAAAGCAGGTAATTTAGATATGGTAAAAAATTTGGTAGCCGCTGGTGCGAACATTGAGATTAAAGACCCACAAAGAACTGCAGCCTTAGATATAGCTAAACAGAAGAATCAGGTAAAGGTTGTTGAATATCTTCAGTTACAGCGACTGTCGAGAAATTTGTTTGTAGTAATTGAACATCCTGATGCAATGCAATGGCTGAAAAAGTTCCCTAAAGAATTAATAGTTCCTTATGCCAGAGATGATCATGGTCGAACTCCATTAATGGCTGCAGCTCAATTAAAAAAGTTAGATGTGATACAGTTTTTGATAGATGCAGGTGTTGATATTAATGCTCGAGGTATAGCATTTGGACGAGAAGTAGGCGGCAAAACAGCATTGATGGTTGTGGCTAATCAAGGAATATTAGATTCGGCCCAATTATTGATAAAATTGAAAGCTGATGTTAATGCCAAAGATGATAATGGTGAGACCGCATTGATGTATGCGGCGGCTTCTCCAGCGGAAACAGCGGTAGAGGTAGCAAAGTTGTTGGTTGAAGCGGGTGCCGATATTAACGCTGAAAATGTACGGGGAAGGACAGCTTTGCAATTGGCTAAGGCTCACCGTAGGGGACATGTAGTTGATTATCTAGAGTCTTTAGAGCTATTGAGTGATATTTTTAAAGCGATTGATCACCCAGATGCGATGCAATGGATTAAAAAGTTTCCTAAGGAGCAGATTGTTTCTGATCGTAGAGATTCAACCATCCCTGGGTGGACACCATTAATATACGCAGTTCAAAAAAATAAATTAGATGTTGTGCAGTTTTTGGTAAAAGCAGGTGTTGATATTGAAGCTATCAGTTCTTCTAGTATGACAGCGCTCATGTATGCCGCTGCCAGTGGGAATTTAGCAATCGTAAAATTTTTGGTGGAGGCCGGTGCTGATATTGATGCCAAGGATAAAAATGGAGTACTAGCTTGGCAATATGCGCAAGCAAAAGGGCATGAATCAGTTGTTCAATATTTAAAAGATGTATATACAAAGCGATTATCTGGGGCTAAGCAAGTAATAAAAAAGATTAAGAGTAAGTTGTAGGTTTAATGATTAGGGGGAATCAAATGAAACGATTTATAAAAAATAGTGTATTAATTACGGTTTTAATCAATTTTTGTTTGAGTTTGCAGTTGTATGCAGCCAAGCCAGTCGATACATCAGCAGAGCGAGCACAAAGACGATTAGGGCGTATCAAGGCGCAGGTAGAGCCAAAAGAGCAACCGCCAGTTGCAGCAGCTCCGACAAGTGATGAATCAGCAAAAAGAGCGCAGGATCGATTAAAACGGATTGGCGGACAACTGCAGCAACCAAAGCAACAGTCAGCTATTGCACCGGAAGATGTTGGTGCGACCAGTCAATTTATTGAGAAGCTTGAATATTGCCAGGCAATTAGGAAAACATGGAAAGATGAATTACGTAAATACGGCAACACTATTATTCAGCAAATATTAGAAAATGAAGAACGTTACAGAGATACGCATTTTGTTTTTTATCATGGACAACGACAAGAAAACCGTATCATTATAGAGCTTCTAAGGAATTTATATAACAGTGGGCATTCTGAAAATCCATTACGATCTGACTTTGAGTTTCTTCGCTTTTGGAAAGAAGGGTCTGATTATAAGGATGTAAATAGTTATTTAGATAGCTTTGGTATTCCTAACCCATTTTCTGTAGCCAGAATGGCGCTTAATGATTTGAAGCCTGAAATTCGTACGGTATTATTATCGGTAAATGCAGTATTGTTCGGCAATTTTGATCAGTCGGGTTCATGTACATGGAACTATTTTTTAAAGAATTTTAACATAGACGATTTTGTAGAAAGCGCTTTAAAAGAGATTTTCACGCAAGTTAATATAGATCACAAATTTATAACGGATCTTAGTGATATTGTAAAACGGTTTCCCACGAGGACCGGTGATCTGGTGCAAATATTCATACCTAAAAATATGGTGAATGAATATGCATATCTTTCAGAGATTTATGGGATACCGAAAAGGGGATATATTGTTGATGTGGATGGCAATACGATTGCGCGAGATGACTATGACCAAATACGTCAACGGTACGTAAGAAGTAGTGGAGTTCTTGAATTCTTACAGGTACAAGGAAAAAATATTAAAGATTTAGAGCATCTGCAGTTGCGGCTGTTCTTTTCAAAGACAGGACCTCTATTAAATCCTGATATGGGTGCAAGGATGTTTCGGTTTACTACGCTTTCTCCAGAGCAGATGCAGGAATATAGGGATGCAGTAGAAACTGTTTCAAACAAACTTTTTGCGAATTTGAGTCAGATAAAAAGAGCCAAGCAGCCTGCAATACAGGCACCCCGCACTCTTTCTGTGGAGGAAAGAGGTGTAGTTGCGCAAACGGTAGGTAGCTTGACAGAAATAGTTGATTTATTTGATGCAATTAGTGATCAAAACGCCATTGAGCAAATAAAAAAAATTTTGGCAAAAGGTGTTGATATAAATATTCGAAATGAAGATGGACAGACTCCGTTAATATATGCAGCCAAGATGGGTAAGCTAGATGTGGTACAGTTTTTAGTAGCACAAGGTGCTGATATAAATATTCAAGATCAACTAGGAAGAACCTCATTAATGTATGCAATCAAGTTGAGCAAATTAGACGTGGTAAAATTCTTGATAGAAAAAGGCGCTGCCGTAGATGTTCAAGATATTGGTAATGATACAGCGTTAACGTATGCGGTTCAAAGAGGAAGCTTGGATGTTTTGCAATTGTTGTCAACAAAAGGTGCTACTGTAAACATTCAAAACAGGCAGGGATGGACTCCATTAATGTACGCAGGACTTGCAGGAAAGATCGATGTTATAGGCTATTTAATACAGCGAGGAGCAGATCTTAATGCTACAGATAATGTAGGTGATACTGCATTAATACAAAATATCCGAAGGGGAAAACTAAGTAGCGTATACGCTTTAGTTGAAGGAGGTGCGGATATTAATAGTAAAGATAAAGATGGTAAAACGGCGATTAATATAGCTACAGAAAGGTCCGGGGTTGCATTTAAAGAGCGATTGCCAACGATGGGAACTTATTATGAGATTCAAAGATATTTGGAAATTAAACAAGATCAACAAAAAAATAAACAGGATGATGTGCCATTGTTAATGCGTGCGGCGTTTAGTTCTTTATTTGATCTTGTACATTTAATCCTTAAACAGGGCAATACGGATGTTAATGTGAGACATAAGAATGGTGCCACAGCATTAATGTATGCAGTGCTTGGTGGTAACCCATCGATGGTAAAGCTTTTAATAGAAGCAGGTGCAGATATTAATGCTCAAACCAATGGTGGTAAGAGCGTTATAGCAATTGCTGAGGCGGAGGTAGCGAAAGAGAAAGCACAAGACAAAGAAGCCAAGGAAAGCGGGCTACTTATAATAGAAGAAAACCCATCTAGGCGACAAATTCTTGAATATCTTCAGGAAGTACAACAAAATCTGGGGCAAAAGAAGAGTAAATTGTAAGTTATAAAATTAGGGTGTAGGGGGAATAACAATGAAGCGATTTATAAAAAATGGTTTAGTCATCACGGTTTTAATTAATTTTGGTTTGAGTTTGCAAGTGCATGCGGCTAAACCAACAGACCCTTCAGCAAAACGAGCGCAAGAGCGGTTAAAACGTATTGGCGGACAGTTGCAGCAGCCTAAGCAACAATCTGCTATTGCTCCAGAGGATGTTGCAGCAACATCGCAATTTCTTGAAAAACCAGAGTATTGCGAACGCATTAAGCGAACGTGGAAAGATGAATTAAAAAAATACGGCAATGCAATAATAGAGCAGATGCTTGATAATGAAGAGCGATATAAAGATGATTATTTTGTTTTTTATCATGCACAACAACAAGACAATCGCCTGGTCGTAGAATGTTTAAAAAATCTCTATAACTGGAGCAACCAAAACAAAAAGCAGTCTTTACGTTCCGATTTTGAATTTTTACGTTTTTGGGCAGACGGATCTGATTTTAAAGATGTGAATAGTTATTTAGATAGTTTTGGTATCCCTAATCCATTTGCAGCTGGAAAAGGACGCTTGAATGATGATCGTGATGATATCCGGGCGGTTCTCATGGCGGTAAACCCGGTGCTATTTGGTAATTTTGATTGGGATGATGAATGCACATGGAGTTATTTTTTGCAAAATAAGAGTATACAAGGTGTGGTTAAGCATACTTTAGAAACTATATTGCAAAAATATGGATTTGCGCAGAATGCAATAGATCAGACAATCGTTGATTTATTTAATATTAATAAGATTTTTCCTATCAAGACCGGTGATATCATACAAATCTTTATACCAAAAAAATTAGTGGATGATTGTGCATATCTTTCACGAGCATGGGGGGTTCCTCAAAAAGATCCAATTCTGAGTAGATATGGCTCACCAATGGTTACTCAAATAAAATATGCGCATGATGATATAGGTGATTATGATTCGCTACATCAGCGCTATGTACGGTGTCATAAAATTCTTGAACTGCTGCAGAACCAAGGAAGCTTATTTAAAGATTCAAAGTCAATACAATTGCGGCTCTTTTTTTCAAAGGCCGGGCCGTTATTAAATCCTGATATGGGTGCGAAGATGTTTAGATTTACTACTCTAACACCGCAGCAACTACAAGAATATAAAAGGCATGTCGCCGCAGTTTCAGCCAAACTTTTTGCACAGTACCAAGAGCCGCTTTTGCGTCGTATGAAAAAAAGCTTATTGGGCAATAAAGAGTATGCGGTACCGGCTGAGGCTGTGCAACCAAGGCCTTTGACGCCGCAAGAAAAAAGCACAGTCTCTCAAGCGCTTGATCGTTTATCAATACCTGAGGTCTTTGAAGCGGTTGCCATGCCGAATGCAATTGAGATGATTAAAAATTCGTTAGCAAAGGGAGCTGATATCAATGCAAAAGACGATAACGGCAAGACAGGATTAATGATTGCAGTCGAAAAGGGATTGTCAAAAGTTGCAGAATTTTTAATAGAGCAAAAAGCTAACTTGGATGTTCACTATGCTTCTGGCGATACATTATTAATAGTGGCAGTCCGAACCGGGCAAATTCCTATTATTGATGCTTTAATACGACAAAAAGTGGATTTGAATATTCAAGATTCAATAAAAAAAACAGCGTTGATGTATGCGGCGCGAAATGGAGATTTAGCGATGGTAAAGCTTTTAGTAGGTGCCGGTGCTGATGTAGATATCAAGGATTCAGATATAGGGGGGCTAAAAGCCTGGGAAATAGCACAAACCAGGGGGCATGCAGCAGTGGTAGCATATTTAAAAGAGGCGCATACGAAACGGCTGCCTGGATATAAACAAGTAATAAAAAAGATTAAGAGTAAGTTGTAAGTTATAAAATTAGGGCGTAGGAAGAAGTGATAGTCGAGATGCAGTTCATAAAAAATGGTTTATTAATAACGGTTTTAATCAATTTTGGTTTGAGTTTGCAGTTGCATGCAGCTCAAGCAGTTAATCAATCTGCAGAGCGAGCGCAGGGACGGTTAAAGCGCCTAGGTGGACATCTTGAGCAATCTAAGCAACAGTCTGCTATTGCACCAGAAGATGTTGCCGCAACGCACATGCTCCTTGAAGAACCCGGCTATTGCCAGTTGGTTAAAGAAAAATGGTTTGCTCAATTGATGGAGCATAAAGAGATAATAAAAAAGGCATTAGAGAATGAGTTCCTGTATGAAGCGACTCATTTTGTTTTTTATCACGCGCAGCAGCAAGACAATAGAGTTATTGGTGGGCTTTTAAAAAACATGTATGAATTCATACATAAAGAGCCATTGGGTTCTGATTTTGAATTCTTGCGTTTTTGGCCTGAAGGATCTGATTATCCGAATGTGCAAAGTTATTTAGATAGTTTCAGTACTTTTAATGTTTTTAATGATCATCAAGCTCAGGTTCGATCGGTTCTTTTGGCAGTAAATCCAAGCTTATTTGGCAACTTCAATGTTCTGGATGAGTGCTCTTGGAGTTATTTTTTAGTAAATACGAGCATAGGGGATTTTATTAAAACATCATTAGAAAAAATTTTTAAGCGGTGTGGGTTCGATAAAAAGTTTATTAAGGATCTTTTGGATGTTAATAAAAAATTTCAGTCTAAAACTGGTGATCTGATACAAATATGTATTCCGAAAGATCTGGTAAACGGCTGTGCATATCTTTCACAGCCTTGGGGCATTCCTCAGAAAGAGTACATCTTTAGTATTGATCGCAGGCCCCTTGCAGAGCGGGATTATGATCGCTTGCGGCAGCGATACACAAAAAGCAGTACCATTCTTGATTTGTTGCAGACACAAAAAGGCATCATTAAAGATCCAGAAAATATTCAATTGCGGCTCTTTTTTTCAAAAACAGGGCCCTTACTAAACCCTGATATGGGGGCAAAGGTATTTAGATTTACAACCCTTACATCGCATCAGGTAGAGGAATATGATAGACAAATTAGAATGATTTCAGCAAAAATGTTTGTTCAACATTCTCCTTTGTTACCGCCCATAAAAAAACAGCCAGATGCTTCTATGTCTTTCATGAGATCCTTGCCCGTGCATGAGCATGATATAGCTGCACAGGTAGTCAATCGCTTGGTTCAACCAGAGAGTGTGCTACAGGTATTGAGAATGCCTAACGCAAGCGAAGAAGTACAAAAATTGCTTGATAGAGGCGCATATATAAATGTTAAAGATAAAGATGGAGAGACGCCATTAATGATTGCAGTACGGTTTAGGAATGTAGGGTTGGTAAAGTTTTTAGTAAACGCAGGTGCAGATATTGCGATTAAGGATAGGTATGGCAGAACGGCTTACCATATAGCGCGAGAAAATCAGCAACATTCCTCCCACGCAGCGTATGGAGAGATTGCGGCATATTTAAAGGCGGAACACAAAAAAAGAATCTCAACAAAAAAGGTAAGAGCGCATAGGTTGTGGGTTAAATGATGAGCTTGAAGGAAGGCCGCACCATTTAAGATCGCCCGAGACACTATTCCATTTTTGTAGTATGGTAATTGCTAATAACTTTAATTGATTTTTATTCTGGGATTTTAAAATGTTAGCAACGACTCTACAAAAAAAAATTGATTATATTGCACGTCTACTGAGCATGGGATTTTTAGTAAAAATGTCTTCGATTATAAAAGGGAGTTTGATCATTGGGTCACAAACTCTCTTTTTTTCTGCTTCTAGCATAGTTGTGCCAGTACTGGGCGCATATGCAGGAGTTGCTAACAGTCTGGCGGTAGCATTATTGCGATTGTTATTTGTTGGTATGGTTGGCGCCAAAGGATTGGCGTTAGTAGTACCCGGATTTTTTGCATCATTATATTGGAATACTCAGCATTGGTTGGTGCGTTTAGCAGTTCCTGTTGTTTGTTTTGCTTTATTCGTAACACATCCGGTGGGTATGTATGCAGCGCCGTACGCATTCTATTGGTTTATACCAATGATTCTCTATTTTACTCCGAATAAAAATATTTTTTTAACTGCTCTGGCAAGCACGTTCACGGCGCATGCGGTGGGATCAGTAATTTGGCTGTATACAGTACCAATGAGTGCAGCAGCGTGGTTGGCATTGATTCCGCTTGTGGCAGTTGAACGACTTTGTTTTTCAGTAGGTATGGTTGTGGTGTATAAAGCGATTGGATTATTGGACAGTTTTGTATCTGAAAGATTGTCAAGTAAGGCCCTCCTTGGTGCTGATCATCAAAACAATATTTGCTGAGGGAGCGGAGAATGATACAGCATCTTGCATGTCAGATGGACGGTAATCGGCGTTGGGCAAAAAAAAATGGGCTAGCGTTTTTTGAAGGACACCGTAAGGGGGCGCAGTCGGTTAGAGTGGTAACTGATTTCTGTTTAGAGCAGGGAATCCGATTTCTTTCATTGTATACCTTTTCGATGGAAAACTTTAAACGTTCAGAGCAAGAAAAACAATTCATTTTTGATCTGTTTGTACAAGAACTTAATCGGTATCAGGATGAAGTTATTAGCAAAGGGGTTCGGGTTCGGATTATTGGAGAACGTACATTGTTCCCAGAGACGGTTATAGCAGCGTGTAATCAGATAGAACACGCGACTGCTCATGGTGAAAAACTTACCGTAAATCTTTTATTTGGATATGGAGCTCGGCAGGAAATTACCGCTGGAGTACAGCAGATTGCACGCGAAATTTTGAATGGCTCTTTATCGCCGGATGCAATTACCTACCAAGTGATAATGGATCACTTGTGGACGGCACATACCCCTGATCCAGATATTATTATAAGAACAGGTGCACGGAGTCGCTTAAGTAATTTCTTACTGTTGCAATCATCATATAGCGAATATTTTTTTGTAGACTGCTTGTGGCCAGACCTTTCTGCGCAACTGCTTGAGGCTGTGCTTGATGAATTTGGCAATCGTCAAAGAAATTTTGGTGCGTAGTTTTATAAAATTTTCATCTCAATCAGCGCGCGTTCAAGTTGTTCAGGATTTTTAAAGTGAATGGCTACGAATCCTTGATCAGCGAATTTTCGTGCGGCCGTGATGTTAGTGGCTCTATCATCGATGAAGATAATGTATCTTTTGCTTCTTGTTTTATATCGATTTAAATAATCCTGAAAAAATTCTAGGCTTGGTTTTTTATGGCCAGAAAAACTATGTTTTATTTTTTTAAATAGGTTAAATATTTTTGGGAATTTTTTTTGATAATGACGTACGTCTGAATGTTTGTTGTTAGTTGCAATAGAAAGCTCATATCCTTTTTGATGGAGTTTGTTAATGATGGCGATTGTTCCTGGAATTGGCTTTTTAAATATTTGTAATCCCCAGGTGAGGATGACTCCATCAAGATCAAATGCGAACATCGTATTTTCTGGTGTATATTTTGGTGCTGCATAGGCAACTATATTAATCGCTAGGGTTATTAATAACAATGATGTTTTTCTGTAGGAGACTTGAAGCATACTGATTCCTTTTTTAAAAGATTGTTGGTTGTCTTTAGGCGGTTTCATAGTATGCAGAATTGATGCATATTTTGTAGGGTCTTTAAAAAAAACAGTAGCAAAAGCGGCTAATAGAGCTGCATTTGCTACTGTTTTTTATCATTATTTATCAATGATGTATTAGTTATGCATTTCTTCTTTGATTTTTGGAAAATGCTTTTTTCACACCAATACTAGGATGGGAGCTAATAACTATGCCCATACAGATAAGATCAGCTTCCAGTTGTTCAGCTGTGGTAAAGTGGATGCCAATGAACCCTGCTTTGCGAGCAGCTTTTACGTTTTCTATCTTGTCATCTACAAATATTTTATGTTCTGTGTCTGGTGCAAGTGTAGTAAGCTCGGCAAAATATTGTGGATTAGGTTTTTTAATGATCGGTCTGAATTTATAACTTACGGCTTTTCCTGGCTTGAATTTTTGGAAAAACGGATATTTCTTTTTATGCTCGGCAAATTCATCGGGCCCCATGTTGGTAGCCTCGCGTAATGTAAAGCCTTTATCGAGGAGTTTTTCAACTATTTTAACCGTTGCAATGTTTGGCCATTTGCTCTGCTGAACTTCTGTAATGAGCTTTTCAACAGGAGGATAATTGTTTTTACCCCATTCTTTCCACGCATCAGCTATCTGTTCTTTTTGGTTGAGCGCACTTTTGAATCGTTGCCAGTTAGATAGTGCTTTAGCGCAGGTCCAACTATTTTTCAGTACAATACCAACAATGGTCAAATAGCTTTTGTCTAAAATGACATCATCGACATCAAAAAAGAATTCAGTATTTTTGGGTGTATAAATGGGTGGTGCGCTTTCTATGAGGTTTGTGTCTGTAAAGAGCGATAATCCCAGCAATGGGATAAGAAATAGATTTTTAATGGCTTTGTTCATGGATTCCCCTGATTTTACCTCTGTTATTGTTATAAGATTAGTTTGACCAAATGTTGGTTAAAAATCAAAGGGATAGGCAAAAGGGCTGTTGTATGAGGGTTTTGCCGCAAAGGGCTCTACTCATGATGTATCATGGATGTGCATCAATAGCACACCCATGACCATATTGCAAAGAGAGGATTCAGTGATTTTTTGATGAGTTGCTTGATTATGCGTTGACTACATCGACATTAATAGGACGCGTATCTGTTGTGTAGGTTTTTGAAAAAGAAGAACAATAAGCCTAGCGCTATCAGTTGCTTGTATGGAATTTTTCGTGTTGATTTTTCCTTTTTTGGATGCTCATTAACGACTATACCCATACCAATGAGATCAGCTTCCAATTGTTCAGCGGTGGTAAAGTGAATACCAATAAACCCCGCTTGCCGTGCGGCTTCTACGTTTTTTAGTTTATCGTCTATAAATATTTTATATTCTATGTTTGGTGCAAGTTCAGTAAGCTCGGCAAAGTATTTTGGATTAGGTTTTTTAATGATTGGCTGCGCTTTATAATTTACTGTTTTTCCTGCCTTAAACCGTTCGAAAAACCGATTTTTTTTCTTGTGCTCTGCAAATTCATCGGTTCCCATATTGGTAGCTTCGTATAAATCAAACTCCTTATCGAGTAGTTTTTCAACGATTGCAATTGTTTCCATATTTGGCGTTTTGCTTTGCTGGATATCATTAATAAATTCTTCAAGAGCGGGATAATTATTGCGGCCCCATTCTTTCCATGCTTCTGCGGTTGCACCTTTTTGAGGTAATGGATTGTCAAACTGTTTGGCGTTCCACCATACTGTGATGGCCGTACGGTAGTGCTTAAGCATAATACCAAATATAGTCCAGGAACTTTTATCTAAAATTACATCATCAACATCAAAAAAGAATGCACTGTTTTGTGGTGTGTATATGGGTGATTCTGCTTGTATAACGTTTGTGCTGCTGAGAAATGATAATGCCAATAATGGGATCAAAAATAGATTTTTTATTAATTTGTTCATAGTGCCTCCAATTTTTAAACTCATATCTTCTTATAAAATCAGTGTGCCAAAGTAAGAGCTCACAGTCAAAAGGATGGGCAAAAGGGTTATTTTCATTGAATTATGAGCGTACTTGCAGTTGCAAGTGTAATGATTTTTGCTCTACGCGAGGAATGATTGAATAAGCGAGTGGTCGCTGGTCATGGACCATGCACGTATCGCTGCAAGTATGGCCTGGTGCCTGGGGGCTGTGATGGGTGATCGTGTAAGAGATGGAGTGATTTTTGAGGAATTCAATTACCTGCGGTATCGATTTTCCTTTAAAATTGGGGAGTAGTATTGATTTATTTGTTTCAGACGCCATATAGGTAATGATTTTTTTTTCTTCTAGCGGGGTTCCTGGTGCTGGAAATTGCCCAAAACAGTGGCCTGTAGGGCTCGTATGATTAAGGATATATGGTTTGTGATGAATAGTATCTGCTTTTAGGATGCGCGCGATAGCGGGATCTGATTTTTGTAGCAGGTTGGGAGTAGTTATTTTTGGTGGCTGTTGTGATACCACCAGGTACATTGCTTGATTCGGTTTTATGGTAATGTCTGGTTCAGGCGTTTGGCTGAGTATGGTGCCCGTTGGTAGCTCTGCGCTCTCTTTGTATGCAACAAGTCGAGGATTGAGGTTGTGGGCAGATAAAAGGGGAAATGCGTGTTGTAATTGCATACCAACTAAACAAGGAGTTTTGATTGTTTCAACGTGGTACAGATAGGCAAGGAGTTTATATCCAAAGATAAAGCAGAGGAACGGGATCAGAGAAAGTAAGTATGTTAATTTCATTGTAGTCTATCGTGGTAAAAAAGAACAAAACGGTGAACAATAAGCCGGATTCTGTTACGCGCTTAACGCACGTATAGCAACCATTTATCTATGCAACATACCCGCATGTTTAAGCCGGAACAAACAGCCGTACATGCTTCTTTGTCTTGCTCCCAGTAGGGTTTACCCCCTATAGCCATTGCTGGAACTATAGTCGTGCGCTCTTACCGCACGTTTTCACCCTTACCGCTTTTTTTAAATTAAGCGGCGGTTATTTTCTGTGGCACTTTCCATGAGCTTGCGCCCTCCTACGTTGAACAAAATTCTCCGTAGGTACTGTGTTTGTTAGGAGTCCGGACTTTCCTCTTACAAGCGTAATGCTTATAAGCGATTGCCTAGTTTACCGTTTTGAAATTTCAATGATAAGAGTAGTACTACTAATAGTGTAACAGCGATAGATTTGCTTGTATACAGCAGGCTGGGGCTGCTTTTATGCAAAAGGAAGGGATCTATAAGATGGAGTTGTGCGGTAATACATGCAGTTACCAGTAGACAATAGAGAGCGGTTTGCGCATTGGTGGCGCGAGCGATGGTTTTGCCGATGATGGTGATTGGTATGAGGTAGAGCAGATTGAGGCCAAATATGCCCTGAGTGAGAACAGATTCAATCGATAAGGCAATGGCGAGGATAGATAAAATGGGCGTTGTGTTGGGGCGTGGAATGTATAAAATATAGCATGCTAATAATGTATGGACCGTTGACTGTTGAAGAACGGTATAGAAACAGACATCGATAAATAACAGTAGGGTGGTAAGGGTGATTGTGGAGATGAGAGTTATTATATCCATTAGATTAATTTTTTTATTATAGGGCTATGATTGCAAGTAACTGTAGCCATAAATAGATGATTGGTCAAAGCAAAATTGTTTTGATAAAACAAGCAAGGCGAGGCACGGATATTCCGCGCCTCGCCTTGATATAATTGGGGTTCTTGTTTTTTTACTTTGTATCTTCTGTATTATTCGATGGAACGCTCTCTTCAAATCCAATTGCTAATTTTGAGGCGTCAACGAGTCGTGGTAATTGTCCTACTATTGGATATGATCTTCCCCCACGCTTCCATCGTAGATTTTTGACTTTGTTTCCAGCATTGTAAAGGTTCCATGTTATTGCTGCACTTCCTGCTGCAGTTACTTTGGCAGCTGCCTCAGGCGTTATGACCTTTGTGATTAGTGCTGGTTTCATTCCTGTATAGGTTATCACCCCATATGTTGCCGCTGCGGCTGCTAACGATGTTACCATTTTTTTAGCAGGTATTGAGATCTTGGTTTTGTTTAAAGGGGTGTATCGTTTGCGTAATTCAGGGTCAAGTTTATCTACTTCTTCTGAGCAGAAGCATGCCATGTAAGGCCCACATTTTTTGCTCTTTAATGCGGTGACCAATCCCAGCTTATTGGCTGTTGACATGTCATTCCATGTTAAGTGTGCTTCGCGTGAAGCAAAGGTGTTTAAAATTGTGGTATATGTCTCAAGTGTAGGTTTGTTAGTGATTGTAGCGATAATTTTCTTAATCGTTTCCGTTTTTCTCATTAGGATAATGATTTCCGTCTCTGTTATATTTGTGAGTTTTAGCATTGTTGAGATAGATGCCATTTTGTATCCATAAGCTGTAGCTAATGTTTGTAAAGTTCCGAGCTTATCGTGGCCTAATATTAGCTGTTCTATTTGAACGATAGCCCAAATTTTATTTTCATGAGTTTGCTCGAGCAAGTAACGTAAATATCGCTTTTCATGAGTGCCAGATTTTTTGAACAGCTCGATAATAGCTTTTTCACCTTTATTCAAGGGGTGTTTGGTTGTATCTGTGTATTCAGGTAATGGTTTTTTTGAAAAATATGATGAAGCCCATGTTCTAAGCCGTGCAAACCGAGAAGGAGTTTCTTCAACGTTAGATTTTTCAGATGTAACGTTAGTTTGTGACTGCAATTGTGCAATAACTGCATCAAGTTCTGCAATATTAGGATTGGTTACTTCTGCAGACGTGGCCGATTGAGCGGCAGTTGTTTTTGGTGTAGCTACTGAATGAGCTTTATTGTTTGATGAATCGTTGTTTTCTTTTTTGTATTCTCCAGCTTCTACTGGTTTTATAGCTTGAGCAGTAGCTTTTCCAGATTGAGGGGCATTAACCCCTGGATTAACACCCGGAATCCAAAGCTGTTGATCAAATTGAAACGCAATTGATTGAACCATTGAACATGGTATAAGCGCGTTAAGCGCGAGTAAAAGTATTAGTTTCTTATTCATAATAAACCTCCGTTATTATATATAGAAAGAAAATTATATATAGTTACAGCTTATTATATCTATGCAGTTAGTCAATTGGGGGTGTGCTACAGGGGATATTTCCTCGTGAAAAGCTATTTTGATCAGAAATGGTATTTCTATATGATTGACATGCAGGCTTTTATGGGGGCATAGTAAAAAGGGTTTTATTGGCATCTTAAAAAGGAGCGAAGAATGCGGTGGTATATGATTTTTGGGCTGTTTTGTGTGGTATGGGTAGCAGGAGGACTTATAGCTAGTAATGATTCGGAATTGACGGTAGCGGTAGAAATTCCTGATACATTATTGAGTCAGTCCTTTTCAATAGAAAAAGTTATTCCGGTCGTTATTAAAGATGGTGTGATAACTGTTGCAAACGAGCAAGATGAGGCGCCTGTGCCGGTGCAAGCAGAGGAGGATATGCCTCTGCATATAATACTTCAGCTCGATGATCTGAGAGACTTGCCACAGGTCAATGAGGCTGGACAGGAATCGTTTTGGGCTAGTTTTTTTATGAAGCATCCCTATGTATCGTTTGGTGGTGTGGTTTCATTGGTATGGTTTGTGCTTGCCAGTTTTGATCCGGAGTTGCGGGATATCGCTAAAGATACGGTAAAAAAGATGTATAAAACAGTACGTTCATCGGTTAGCCGTGCATATAGATCGGTGTCTTAATTAACGTTTTTTTGTTATTCTAGTGCCATCGTGGGTGCAATTCTACATAGCCGATGGCAGTGATGGTAATAAAATTACGGACTATAATTCTTTCTTTATTTTTGTGCGGTTGCTTTGCTATTGCATGTGCATTAGGTGCGATTTTCTTTCTACTGCATAATAACTGTATTAACTTTTCGGTGCTGGAAAATTATAATCCTGGAGCGCCGACTATTATTCTGGATGATTCTGGCGCAGAATGGACTCGTTTTCAGCTTGATAAGCGGGAACCGGTACCCTATGATCAAATGCCAACGCATTTGATTCAGGCATTTTTAGCGGCTGAAGATCGCTCATTTTTTGAGCATGCGGGCATATCAATACGAGGAATACTGCGTTCTGTTGTGGTTAACCTGTACCATGGACGTAAGGCGCAGGGGGCGAGTACTATTACACAGCAATTAGTTAAGTTACTTTTTTTTGATTCACGTAAAATGTTTATTCGTAAAATCAAAGAGCAGATTTGTTCAATAATTGTTGAATATCAGCTTACTAAGCAGCAGATATTGCAAACATATTTAAATCATGTCTATTTTGGTTGTGGTATTTATGGGGTGCAAGCAGCAGCGCATCGTTTTTGGGCAAAGGATGTTTCAGAGTTATCTATTGATGAATCGGCAGTGCTTGCAGCAGTCATCTGTTCACCGCGTCATTATTGTCCTATTTTATCACCATTATCATGTACCAATCGTCGCAATGTGATTATTACGGTTATGCATCAATTGGGGCACATTACTCATGAGCAGATGCGTGATGCGCTTGCAGTAAAACTGGTTGTTAAGGATCTAGATACAACGGTATCAGCGCCCTATCTTAAAGAAACACTTCGGCTTTTTTTAGAAGATTTAGTTGGAAAGCGGGCATTGTATACAGGAGGCTTCCAGGTACAGACAACCATTAATAGGCAGGTGCAGCACCATGCACAAGCGGCATTTGATAAGCAGCTGACATCTTTGCGGTCTGGGGTATTGCCCGGAGTTGATGGTGCGCTTATCTCTTTGGATGTACAGACGGGGGCTATTAAAGCGTTGGTTGGAGGAGCTAATTTTCGAGAATCAAAATGGAATCGTGTTTTGCAAGCACGGCGTCAGATGGGGTCTACGTTTAAACCGCTTGTATATGCTATGGCTGTTCAGAAAGGTGCCAATTTTGCCCAAACGGAAGTTGATGAGCCTATTGCAATAGAAAATTATGGCCCAGTATGGAGGCCAAATAATGTGTATAACACCTTTGATGGCACGATGACATTAGCGCGTGCGCTTTCATACTCTAATAATATTATTACCATTAAAACGCTATTGAAAACAGGGATACAGCCAGTAGTAGACTTGGCAAAACAATGCCGGATAGCGGGGCCAGTGCATCCATATCCATCGATTGCATTGGGATGTGTTGATGCTACGTTACGTGAAGTTGCAGGTATGTTTAATCTCTTTGCCAACGATGGAGTGTATGTTGAACCGCATTATATTAAGTGGGTTAAAGATTGTTGGGGAAATAAAATATATAAAAGTAATCCAGAATGTGAGCGAGTGCTCTCGTCGCGAGTTGTTGGGCAGGTGGCAAAAGCATTAAGTTTAGGGTTAATACGGGCGCGTGATCGGCTTCCAAAAAAATGGGTTGAAGGGCATGCGATTAGCAAAACAGGAACCAGTGATTTTAGAACTTGTTGGTTTGTGGGTTCAACGCCAGAGCTGACAACGGCAGTATATATTGGATATGATGATGGTCGTCACATGGGTAAAGATATGTTTCCGTTACGTACAGCGTTTCCTATTTGGATTGGATTATATAAAGAGTTACCGGCAACGCAAAAGACGTTTGTGTTTGATCCGACGTTAAAAGAAGTGACTATTAACGAGCTTACGGGGCAAATGGTTACCCCAGGTGCGGATGCTCAAGGAATCACTATTTTAGTGTGAAATCGTTTTCTATTCACCTTTTGCCATCATAAACTGTTCGATTTTTGATTCGATCACTCTGAAATTATTAATCTTGTTTTGTGTTATCCATTCTTCTACTTTTTCTTGTGCTATCCCATTTCTTTTAATTGGTAATACTTTACTGTTTTTTATAACATGCAAAGCATGAGCAATTAACAATGTAGGGGTCGGAGTAGGATATTGAATAGTATCAAATCTACTTGCTAATGCGGTATCTTTTATTTCCTCATTACTTGCTACAAAAATAAGCATTGGTGGCAATTTTAAATTAATACCGGTTCCATCCATACCAGAACCAAAATAACTGGTAGATAGCTTTGACTGATTTCCATTAAATACGCGTTTTGCTGGGCTTATCATATCATCTTTATTAAGCCATGTTGCTTCATCCATGAATACAATTGATCCTCGCTTTTTGCCCATCAGTTGATTGCGCAGCACTCGTAGCATAGACCCTGGTTGTCTTTGATTTCCTTCTAACTCATCAGCGGAAGTAATAATTAGATCATTAAAGCGCGTTGTATCGGGTAAGAGCTCTTGGAACCATTGCGCCAGGGTACGTACAAAATGGGTTTTTCCAATACCACCAGGCCCATGGAGATATATATAACGAGGGCATATGTTTGTATCACCTGCAAGAGCAAGTACAAATTTTGCAATATTGATCTTTAGTGCTCGACAACATTCACCATCTGAAGCGTCGTTATAGTGAGCAAAGAAACTGTCGATTCGCTTATGAAGTTCATTGATTACTCCGTTTATTTTGTTGGCGTCCATAGTCATTGGTGCTGACGGCTGATAGGTAGTGAGTCCAAGAGCAAACTCAAGAAAGTTCATGGCATCACGTTGTTCAAATTGATTTTGACGCGCAATGGTAAATTTTTCAATAATAATTGGCCATAATGCTTTTGGAATAAAACATTGGTTTTTGGCAAAAAGATTCTCAAGCGGATTAAGGGGATGAGTTGGTGGAAATGCAAGATGAAAGCCAGAACGAATTACGCCAAGTGAAAGAAATGCAGCATGAGTAAAAGCATTAAAAATGCTAAAACTGCCTCCCATTGAGTCTTTGCTTGTCGCTTTAATAACGGCTGTTGTTGCCGTTGCAATTAATGCCATTAACGTCAGACTTTCGCGTGCGGGCTCCATGATAACCCATTTATGTGCCTTTTTAAGTTTATCAGTACACGCCTTTGTATATTCTTTTTGTAACTTTTTGACCTGTTCAGTATCTAATTTTGGTAGTGAGTCAGTTTTAGTTTGGCCGTCTATACAAACATTATCCTGGCAATTTAACATGACCATAAGATCTTTATACTGTTCATGAAGCTTGGTCTGATCAAATGCATCACGATAATTAATACACAAGGTCGACTTTTCAGGTTCTCCCTGTGCATAGCTTATTAGTGGGGTTAATAGAGCAAGACCTATTAATAGCAAAGAACCAGTTTTGAAATTATTCATTGAAAACCCCTATTTTGAATTAATAATTACCTATTGATAATATTATCAGAGCAGGGATTAATGTAAAACGGAGTGAGGAACGGGTACTGCTAGCGGATAAGAGATAAGTTGTTGGCTGTAGAAAAAGCCAAGAACGTGATATTCTCAAAGCTCAGCGGTATTGGCTTGATTATAAAGGGCAAATGGATGATACGAAAAAAAAGACAATTTAGAGACTTTCAAGATTTATTATTAGAACAGTTACAAGATCCACAAGAGACGGCAGCATATCTTAAAGCTGCACTTGCAGATCCAGACGAGCGTGTGTTCTTATTAGCTTTACGCGATGTATTGCAAGCACAAGGTGGTAATATTGCTGATTTGGCTGAAGAGACGGATTTAAACAAACAAAATTTGTATCGGATGTTATCCAAAAAAGGTAACCCTCGATTTACGTCTTTAATAACAGTGTTGAACGCAATTGGCTTTGAAATGGATATTCATCCAATAAAAAAGTAAGCACTTTGCAACATTGATATGTGACTAGTTAATTTCTGCCGACAGTGTCGGCAGTTTTGCTTTACTGCCGTTTGAGGATTTATCAATTCATTTTTTAGATTTTGAGCGATAACTGCTTTAACGGCAGCAACACTTACCTCCTCAAGTATTCCTTCAGCTTCAAGGAAGCTTTCAAAGCTTGATCCGATATGTTTATTTTTTTTCATAATATTCCCTATAGTTTTTTTGCTCTGTTTATAGCAAGATCAAGCTCGTTAACTATATTTTTTTATGGAATATAAATAACATACGAGATATAGAATGCCTCAGTGATTCGATTGAGTATTTTTGCTCGCATATGTCCGTATCAATTCTGCCACATGAGGCCGTATAGCAACCTCGTGCTGAAACCATTCGCGAAATGTTGTGGGTCCATAGCTATGATTGAAAGCACGTTGAATTGTCAGGATCCTATATATATGCGTCATTGCTACTTGGAATGGGATTGTATCCATGAGGAGCGGATTCAAGTATGCCGTAAATTCTGCTGAGAGATCCCATTGTTTCTTTGCTAATAGGTTGGGATAAATAGGGTGCGGATTTTTGAATATGTTCAGTCTAAAGCTTTCGGTGCTAGCATATTTTTACTCTATTTTGCCAATAAGCTTTGCGATTTGTTCAGCATTGGGAAGTTGATCTTTAAGTTCTTTGGGAAGCTTTTTGACAACTGTATATGATGCAACGCCGATAGGTTTATTTGATTCTTTCAAAGCATATTCTACGGTCATTTTACTTTTTGACTTACATAAAATAATTCCAATCGAAGGGTTTTCTTCGGCCGTTTTTACTTGGGCGTCAACAGCTGCAAGATAGAATTGCATTTTACCGATGTATTCGGGAATAAATTCACCAATTTTGAGTTCAATTATTACAAGGCATCTGAGTATACGGTGATAGAGTAAGATATCTAAGAAATATTCTTTATCATCTACTTCAAGGCGGTATTGTCTTCCTACAAAACTAAAAATGCCACCCATTTCTTTTAAAAAATCTTCTACTCTGGCGACTAAAGAATTTTCAAGCTGGCGTTCACTAAAATCGTCTCCAAGTTCTAAAAAATCAAATGTATATTCATCTTTAACAATAAGTTTTGCGTTATCTTGGATTTGAGCGGGTAGAGTTACATCAAAGTTACTTTGTCCTAAGAATGTTCTTTCGTAAGTTTGATTGGAAATATGATTAATGAGACTATTTTTACTCCATCCGTACTTGCGCACCATGCGCACGTAAAATTCTCGTTCTAGAGGGTCCTTGCACTTACCCAAAATGTAAATATTATTGGTCCAACTAATTTCTGCAACCAGTGGTTGCAGTTTTTCCTTAGAGCTGTACGAGACGTATAGATCGCGCATTTTCCAGAGATTTCTCGCGGAAAACCCCTTGATGCCTGGGAGAGCTTTTTGCAATTCAACAGCAAGCCCCTCTATTACTGAATCACCCCACCCATTTTTCTTTTGTTTTTCTACTATGTCTTTTCCTATACTCCAGTATAAAGATATGAGGTATTTATTAACTGATTTAAGTGCATTAGCTTGAGTGTCCCTGATGCGATCCTTAATCTCTTGTAAAAAATGTGCATACTCATTTGTTTTTTCAATATTCATTTTTTAACCTCTTTGGGTTATGTGTTTATATAACAATGTATTAATCATTGTGTAGAATTCCTGTGGATCACGCTTTATATCCTGCTCCCGCAGTACCGTGCACAGCTCAGGATATTGCAGCGCAATCGCGCGCGCATTGTCTAGTTGATGATCGGTAATAGCGGTTTCAAGAGGAATGATAATAGCAGGTTTTTTAAAATAGACGGTTTCAAATAAACTGCCGGCACCAGCGCGGCAAATAATCAGATCAGCTGCATTGTAGAGTGGTTCGATTTCATTAGTATATGCGCAGATATATGCTTGCATATTATGTTGAGCATAAATCTCGTGCCAGTTGGAAGTATCGGCGGCTCCCGTTTGATGAATGCATTGTACTGCGCGAAGATTTTCAATATGCGCAAGAGATTGTTTGATGATGGTATTGATGGAGACAGAGCCCTGTGATCCGCCAAGAACGAGTATTGTTTTTTTATATGGATCTAGATTGATCATAGTGCATGCCTGTTCGCGTGAAATCTGTTTTTCTGTAAAGCGTATTGGATACGCAGAAACAACCGTTTTTTGTTTTGGAAAATATTGTTTGCACGCATCAAACACAACATGAATTTTTGTTGCAAAACGTGCAAGAAGATGTGCAGAGCGGCCGGGGAGTGCATTGAGTTCCCACAGTTCTAGGGGAATGCGTAAAATCCATGCGGCAAAACAGACGGGTAGCCCGATGTATCCGCCGGTGCTAATCACGAGTGCAGGCTTATGTTTATAGAGCTGATAGAAGCTTGTGAAAAAAGAACGTGTCGCATGATACAGATATTTTGGAATGCGATACCATCGTTTCGGAATGTTATCCATAGGCAGTTGATAATAGGTATCAACAGAATTATCTGCGCTTATAATTGCAGTATCAAGGGGCGTATTGGTTGAAAAAAAGAGTACCCTGCTGGTTGGGTACTCTTTTTTATGTGCATGTGCAAGAGTTAATGCGGGTATGATATGTCCTCCCGATCGACCGGCTACAAAACATATCGTTTGGTTTTGATTCATGATGTTGTTTGGTTCCATTGATTTAAGATAAATTGTGCCTTATTTTTTTCAGATTCGGTTTGTGCTATGGCAGTCGCTTTTTGTATGGTTTCTACTGCTTTTGGACTGTCACCTAATCGATGATAGGTTTTTGCAAGATGTTTTAAGATAGTGAAGTCCTGAGGAGTTTGTTCTGTAATCGATTGTAAGATCTGGAGTGCTTGATCATATTTTTTTTGTTTATAGAGTACCAATGCATAGGTATCGAGAAAGTGGGGGTTGGTACTTTTTTCTAGGACAGTTTTAATCAGTTGTTCTGCCTTGGTAAGGTTTTTACTTTGCGTTGCATAATTATATGCAAGTAAATTAAGGAGCGGCAGGAAGTTTTGTCCCAGGGCATATCCTTGTTCTAATGCAGCCTCTGCTTTGTTAAATTTTTGTTTGCCATAGTACAGGCGTGCTAAGTTAAAGAGCACCTTAGTTTGCAACAGAGGGTCTTGCGTAATCTGTAATATTTTTTCGTGATAGGTGACTGCAGTTTGCAAAATTCCGGCACGACTGCAAAGATCCGCCAAGTATAAGTATGGTTTTATATTGTTAGGATATTGGTGTACGACGGCTTCTAAGACTTTAATTGCTTTTTTGGGCTCAAACCCTGAGGTGCAGAGCAGGCAAAGGGCCATGTACCATTCGTCTTCGCTTGGTTGTTCTAAGATCCATGTTTTAATTGTTTTAGCAGCATCATTGTATTTATTAAGAGCAGAAAGGATTTGGATCTTAAGTAATCGAGCTTGTGGATCGGCAGGTAGTTGCTTCAGGCATTGGTTAATCTGTTGCAGTGCGGTGTCATATTTTTTTTCGTCAAAAGAGGTGAGTGCTAGAGAAAAGTGTGTATTAATCGTTGGTTGTGAAGATTGGTTATTTTTTTGTAAAAAAGTTAGTTGCAATAGATGTTGATGGAGAGCAGGATCGCTTGATTTACTAATTTCTAAAAAATTTGTGTATCCGGTGATTGCTTCTTGTAATGCACCTTTTTGTTCTTGTAATAACGCAAAGAGCAACCATCCTTTATCAAACTGTTTGTGCATATCTAGGCATGCAGTTACTGCCTCTAATGCTTTCTCTTTATTTTGGAGTTGTAAATATATTTGCGCTTTTAAAAAGTGAAAAACGAAGTTATTTGGTCGTTTTGGCGTACTATTAAGAAATGTATCAATGGTGTGTAGAGCGCGGTCTATATCTTTGCGATTTACATACACTAACGCGGTTTGAAAAACAACGGTGGTATTTGTCTTAAATGTTTCATGTAACTTGATAAATCTTTTTTCAGCTTCTTGGTTGTTGCCCGTTTGTTGTAGCGCTTGGGCGAACTGGAGTTGTATATCAACGTCAGTGGTAAAATGGGGATCAAGTTGTGGCATGAGCGCAACAATGCGTTGAAATTGGCCAACACCCGTTAAAAAATCTAAATACCCTTTATACACGTAAATGGGAGGGTTATTTTGTAGAAGTTCTTGGTACCAGGTATTGGTTTGATGAGCATCACGATTAAATAATTGATAGTTCGCCCAAAAATATTGATGCAATTGCGTTGCTGATAAGGGCACAGCGGTCAACTGCACAGAGGGTAATAATAAGACGGTGATTACTGCACAATATCTAGAGCTCATCCGAAAGTTAAATAATTGATTAAATATCCTTAAAAAGGGAGTTTTTGCAATGCAAAAACCTACTAAGGTGCAGGTGGTATTCATTATCGTCGTCACGAGCGAATGCGTGGTGATCCAGGAAATTATGCGCTCAGTATGAGCGCGACTAAATAAATATTTTGTCCTGTTTTTACTAAAATACTCCTTTACTAAGCTGGATCGCCACGCACGCCAATGGCGGCTCGCGACGACGATCGGGAGTTGCTTGTTCTCGTTTCCGTTTATAAATAGTGAGAAATGTTCGAATAAGTTCTTATATATATGCTTCATGTATTCTCCTGATAACAACGAATAAGAAACTGCTCCAGAGCGCTACTTAAATGTGGGTCCTTAATTTTTTGTAATGCATCTTTTTCTGGTGAAGATAGCGTAACTTGTTTTGCATAATGAACAGTTTTTTTTTCTCGTTTAATTGATTTTTTTTTCTGTATACCGATTTGTTTGAAGCGTAGATGTTTTATGTGTGGCGTATCTAGATTTTTATTAATTTTTTTTAAAATAAGGTTAGAAAGCAGATGAAGCTCTTGCATCCAACAAGAATCTTGTACCACTAAAATAATGGTGTCGTCGTAAATAGTTTCAATCGATACATGTGCAGCGAGGTTGCCGATTATATCTGTCCAGTTATTCAGTAGCGCCATTTTCCAATGCTGTTTTGGACATATAAGTAGTTCAACAATAGATTTAATATTTTTTGTCATCTCATCGCATTAGTTATACCATACATCTGTTTGATTAGGATATTCTTAGGTTACTCTATTTCGTAAATTTATAAATATTGAAATTACCATGATTGTAGTAGTAGAGAGGCATATATGCAGAAAGATTTTGAATTGCTTCCCCATACGGCAGATATTAAAATTCGTGTGTATGGAACATCTCTTGAGCAAATTTTTATACATGCATTGATTGGCATGTTTCAATCGATTGGTCCTCAAGCATCAAATTGCAAGATGGTTGCAGATAGGCTTGTGTGCGATGTATTGCCCTATGCGCATACTCTTTCTATAGATTCACCAGATCGAGAAGCATTATTAGTAGATTTTTTATCAGATGCGCTGTATTTATCTGATGTTCACAATCAAGCATATTTAGGCGCAACAATTCATATGTTGACCGACACGCACATTGAAGTCACGGTGTATGGTGTTGCTGTACAGGGATTTGAAGTTGTTGAAATTAAAGCAGTTACTTATCATGATTTATATATCAAACAAACTGCTGATGGATGGCAAGCAGAGATAGTATTTGATATTTAGTGGTGAGTGAAATTATACATTAAAAAGGAATAATTATGGCTGAACGTCCAGTAACAAAATATGATTTAGTACAAGTTGATGAGTATACATGGGATATTCCGCAATCGTTTCGCAGTGATATGCGTGTACCCGCACGGGTATTTACGCATGAGTCTATGCTTGATGACATTTTAGATGATCGCTCTTTGTTGCAATTAACCCATGTGGCAACGCTACCGGGGATCCAAAAATATGCATATGCAATGCCCGACATTCATCAAGGATATGGCTTTCCGATTGGTGGTGTTGCAGGGATGGCAATCGATCAAGGTGGCGTAATTTCTCCCGGCGGTATTGGATACGATATTAATTGTGGCGTTCGTTTGTTGGTTGCCAATAAAAGTTATGAGGAGCTGAAACCGTACATGGAAAAGTTGGCAACGGCGTTATTTGATGCAGTGCCTTCAGGTGTTGGTCGTGGTGGTAATTTAGAGCTGTCCAAAAAGGATTTGGATAATGTCCTAATGCATGGCGCTGAATATATGGTGCAGCAAGGATTTGGCACTAATCGTGATTTAGCGTTTTGCGAAGAAAAAGGGCGCATGCGTGGAGCGGATCCGGATATGGTTTCTGAGTTCGCAAAAAATCGTGGCGCAGATCAATTAGGTACTTTAGGATCCGGTAACCACTTTTTGGAAGTGCAAAGAGTAGATCAGATCTATGATCAAAAAACGGCGCAAGCGTTTGGGTTATCTGAAGGTTCTGTGACGGTGATGATTCATTGCGGCTCTCGCGGTCTTGGTCATCAAATTTGCACCGATTATGTGCGTCTGATGATGAAAGAGGTGAAGAATTTTGGCATCACATTGCCTGATAGGGAATTAGTCTGTGCGCCCTTTGAATCTGCAATTGCTCGTAACTATTTTGCAGCAATGGTTGCAGGTTCCAATTTTGCCTGGGCCAATCGACATCTTATCGCCCACTCAGTGCGCAAGGCATTTAAATCGGTTGTTGGCAGAGATACTGATCTTGACCTTTTGTATGATGTTTCGCATAACATTGGCAAAGTAGAAGATCATATAATCGATGGCGCAAAAACACAGTTAATAATGCATCGCAAGGGAGCAACACGCGCATTTGGTCCAGGGTTTATCGAATTGCCTTCTGATTATAGAGATGTTGGTCAGCCAGTGCTTATTCCCGGTACTATGGGCACAGCGTCATATGTACTTGTGGGAACCGATACAGGTATGAACGTTTCTTTGGGTAGCTCATGTCATGGCGCAGGGAGAAGAATGTCTCGCATGGAAGCGAAAAATAATGTGGCAGGCTCTAATTTACGTCGAGAAATGGAGGCGCTTGGGATCATCATTAAATGCGAATCCAATGCGGGCCTGGCAGAAGAGGCACCAATCGCGTATAAAGATGTGGACAACGTGGTAGCGGTGGTGGATGGCGCTGGAATTGCCAAGAAGGTAGCTCGAATGGTGCCTTTAGCGGTTATTAAAGGGGGATAATAGGTCCTTGTTTTTTTCTTGCATCAGCGTGCCGATATTTCTTATTGCAACTATTGTTGATTTTAATGGTTTCAATCTGCTACTGTTATGGTAATTCTAGTGAGTTGTCATTAAGTGAGGAGTAGCGATGAAATCAAATAAAGTATATCTGGTAATCTGGGCAGCGTTATTGTTGCCATCTATGATTAATACGGCAGAAGAAGAAATAAAACAAACAGCAGCTGAGTTTAAAGCAGACCAGGAACGTTTGCGGCGAGAGCCGGAAATTGCAGAATTTAACCGTCAAACGGAGCAAGAGCTTGCCGCACAAAAAACTGAGAAAAGAGAATTGCAGGAGGCGCTTGAAGCATCAGTAGCTGATCAAGAGAAATCAAAACAGCCTGCTGCATCAGTAGCCGCAGCGGTGGAGGAAAAATCAGGGATTCCAGCTGTTAAAAAGAGTAAAGCGGTCAGATTAGGCAAAGTTGGTAGGAAAATAAAGGAACTTGATATTTTGCCGGATGTATTGTTAAGTATCGTAGAAGACTATATGGATGCACCCCGTGGCTTTTTGGATCCATCAATATTTATTCAATCAACACGCTTACATTTCAATGGTCCGGTGAGCTCAGTAGCGATAAGTCACGATAATAGCTTTATCGTTTCAGGATCTTGGGGGCAATCACCATCGCTACGATGGAATTTCGGGGCTAAGAATGGAACTGCAGCTATTTGGGATGCTAAAACCGGCAATATGAAGCATATACTTAGAGGTCATTCCCAAGCAGTCAATACTGCAGTGATAAGTAATAATGATAGATTTATAGTTACCGGATCTGCTGATAATACTGCGGCTATTTGGGATGTTACAACAGGTAGGCGTCGATATGTGCTGAGAGGGCATGAGCATCCGGTAGATTCAGTAGCGATAAGTAATGATGATACATTTATAGTTACCGGATCTCAAGATCATACTGCAGCTATTTGGGATGCTGCAACAGGTAGGCGGAGATATGTGCTCAAAGGACACACAGCCGGAGTAGCCTCAGTAGCGATAAGCAATGATGGTGCATTTATAGTTACTGGATCTAATGATAATACTGCGGCTATTTGGGATGTTGCAACAGGAAATCGGAAACATGTGCTCGAAGGACACACAAGGGCAGTAAAGTCAGTAGCGATAAGTCATGATGGTGCGTTTATAGTTACCGGATCTTATGATGAAACTGCCGCTGTTTGGGATGTTGCAACAGGAAATCGAAAACATGTGCTCGAAGGAGATAGGAATTCGATACATGCAGTAGCGATAAGTCATGATGATACATTTATAGTTACCGGATTTGATTATGGAGCTGCCGCTATTTGGGATGTTGTAACAGGAGAGCGGAAACATGTGCTCAAAGGAAACTCAAGGACAGAAAGTTCAGTAGTGATAAGCAATGATGATACATTTATAGTTATCGGATCTGATGGAAAGACAACGATTTGGGGTGTTGCAACAGGAGAGCGGAAACATGTGCTTGACGCAGGTTCAGTGACCTCAGTAGCCATAAGCTATGATGATAGCTATATAGTTACGGGAGAAGTCGATGGGCGTCTACTAATTTGGCGGCCAGATTCTCGTGAAGAAATGCTAAAACGCGCTCACCTATTTCAGGAAGCTGCTCGTGCAATGAGATACTTTCCACGTGCGCTGTTAGAGAAAATTGAGAGAGAAATTCCAAAATTACAGTCAGCTGATCGAACCGATCTACCGCAACATGCAATCATATATGGATCTATTGAAGAAGCATTTAACAAGGGAAAGCAAATAGCGATAGAGGAAAGTATGGTGAGTCCGGCAGCGGATTTAGGTCTTGGTGGAATTCCTTACTATTAAAACATCTTTATATAATGATTATGTTGCCCAAATGCGTACACGTGCGCGCGTTTGGGCATTTTCTTATTTGTCTTTCGCCAACCTCCTACGGAAATTGCCAAGAAGGTAGCGCGCATGGTGCCATTAGCGGTTATTAAAGGGGGATAATTGGTGCTTGTTTTTTTCTTACGTCAGTGCGCCAAAATTTCTTATTGTAACTATTGTTGATTTTAATGGTTTTGATTTGCTACTGTTATGGTAATTATAGTTAGTTGTCATTAAGGGGGCAGTAGCGATGAAATTAAATAAAGTATATCTGATAATGTGGGCAACGTTATTGTTGCCATCTATGATTAATGCGGCAGAAGAAGATTCAAAACAAACAGCAGCTGAGTTTGCTGCTTTTCAAGAAGGTCAAGGGCGTTTGCAGCGAGCAAGAGAGCTTGCAGAATTTGAGCGGAAGCAAGAGCAAGGGGCTGTTGCGCGAAGAATTGAGCAAGCGGAGTCAGCACAAGCTATTGAAGCATCAATAGGGCAAGCGCAGCGATCACAACCAGCGTCACCACGACGAGGATCTGCTGCGGCCGCAGCGGTGCAAGAAGCAGCTGCAACATCAGCTGTTAAAAAAAATAAAAAGACAGGGCTGGGGAAAGTTGGCAAGAAGGTATTAGAACATATAAATTTGCCAAAAGAATTAGTGGGTTTAATAGAGGGTTATACAGGCCATGCATTTTTGAATCCATTAATACGGATTGGGTCAACAGAGTTAATCGATAAAGGTGAAGTTCATGCAGTAGCAATAAGTAGTGATGATAGATTTATAGTTACCACACCTTGGGGTAATACTGCAACTGTTTGGGATGCTGCAACTGGTGTGCAACGGCATGAGCTCTATGGGCATAAAGGTCCTCTAACTTCAGTAGCAATAAGTAGCGATAATAGATGTATAGTTACCGGATCTCAAGATAAAACAGCAATTATTTGGGATGCGCAGACAGGCACATTACGGCATAGGCTTGAAGGTCATAAAGAGAGAGTTGCTGCAGTAGCAATAAGCAGCGATAATAGATTTATAGTTACCGGATCTGGAGATAAAACACTGTGTGTATGGGATGCGCAAACAGGCGAGTTACGACATAGGCTTGAAGGCCATAGAGGTGGAGTCGCTGCAGTAGCAATAAGTAGCGATAATAGATTGATAGTTACCGGCTCTTTGGATAAAACAGTGTGTATATGGGATGTGCAGACAGGCGAGTTACGACATAGGCTTGAAGGTCATAAAGAGGGAGTAACTTCAGTAGCAATAAGTAACGATGGTAGTTTTATAGTTACGAGAGCTCAAGATAAAACAGTATATATATGGGATGCGCAGACAGGTAAGTTACGGCATACGCTTGGAGGCGGTACAAATTGGATCATGTCAGTAGCGATAAGTGGTGATGGTAGTTTTGTAGTTACGGGGTCGTGGGATAAAACAGCATGCATATGGGATGTGCAAAGCGGCGATTTGGTACATAGGCTTGAAGGGCATACAAAACCGATCAATTCAGTAGCAATAAGTAGCGATGAGAGATTTGTCGTTACAGGATCCGGTGACAAAACAGCACGAATATGGCGGCCAGATTCTCGTGAGGCAATGTTAGATCGCGCGCAAATGTTGTCTCAAACTGCGGGTGCTATGCCGTATTTTCCATATACGCACTTGGAAGAAATTGAAAGTGGGATTAGAGAGCTACAATCAGCTAGTCCAGAAACTGAGGCACGAGATCTTGAAGATCGATACCAGCGTATTGAAGATGCGTTTAACAGAGGAAGAGGAATAGCTGCAGGAGAGGCTGCGATAGCGCCAGCAGCAGATTTAGGTTTTGGTGGTTTACCATCGAAATATTAAGCGGTTTAGAAAGATGAATAGTATTAAGGGGATAGTAATGAAAGTAAATAAAGTATATGTGTTAATGTGGTTAGGATTACTTTTGTCATCGATAGTAGAATCGGCAAGCCAAGGACCAAAAGAGCCAAACTGGCAGGAGGCACTTCGTGCATCTGCATCGCGTCGTCAGCGTGCTGCATCACCGACAGCAGCGGAAGAGCTGCCTGAAGGGCCAGAAGTAGCAGCAGTGGTGCAAGCGGCAGAGGAAGAATCAAAACAAACAGCAGCTGAGTTTGCTGAGTTTCAAGCCGGTCAGGAACGTTTGCGGCGCGAGCAAGAAATTGAACAATTTAACCGTGCAATGCAGGCTGATCTTGCTGCGCAAAGAACTGAAAACAGGGAGTTGCAAGAGGCTATTGAGGCATCGATAGCTGAAACAGAAAAATCAAGAACGTCTGCTGAGGCATTGGTTGCAGCTGCACAAGAAGAACACAAAGAGCGTGAAGAAAAAAACCCGAAAAAGCCTAAAAAATCAGAATTAGGGCCGGTAGGGCGGGAAGTAGCAATGCATACAGGTTTGCCGAAAGAGTTGGCAAAGATAATAGGACAGTATGCGCCAACAGTCACGTTTTCAAGTGTAAATTCATTCACTCCTGTTAGATCAATACTATTACAGCATCCAAATTTTACACCAAAAATACCACAGGAGCTGCATTGGATATCTTCAAGTTTAGAACAAACTGGTCCGAAGCGAAATCATGTACATTCAGTAGCAATAAGCGCAGACAGCAAGCATGTTGTTACGGGATCTCAAGATGGTATAGCGCGAATATGGGATGCAGAGACGGGGAGATTACAACATATGCTTACTGGTCACACAGCGCTGATATTCGGAGTGGCAATAAGCCGCAACGATACATTTATTGTTACAGGATCAGCAGATAGCAGTGCAATTATTTGGGCTATTAAAACGGGGAAATTGCAACATATATTGACTGGTCATAGTGGCGCAATCAATTCAGTGGCAATTAGTTCTGATAGTAAGCTTATTATTACCGGTTCTTCGGATAAAACAGTGCGAATTTGGGACGCAGCAACTGGAGGACAGATACGTGTACTCACTGGTCATAGCGGCATAATCAGTTCAGTGGCAATTAGTTCTGATAGCAAGTTTATTGCTAGCGGCTCTTGGGATAACACAGTGCGGATTTGGGATGTTGCAACTGGAGCACAGATACGTGTACTCACTGGTCATACAGGTTATGTAGCCTCGGTAGCGATAAGCTCTGATAACAAGTTTATAGTTACGGGATCAGAGGATGGAGCAGTGCGAATTTGGGATGTGGCAACGGGGGCAGAAGTGTATGTAATTACTGGTGATATACCGGTAACCTCTGTAGCAATAAGCTCTGATGGTAAACTCATTGTTATAGGGTATCGGCGTGATGAAGGGGTGTTGGTTTGGGGCACAGCCTCTAAAGTGGTATTACGTAAAATGAGGCATAGTGCGTATAGTGCAATAAACGCTGTGGCTATAGCTGCTCGGAATAGCTTTATTGTTTCAGGGGATTTAGACGGAACAGCCTGCATTTGGCGACCAGATTCATTGGAGGCGATGTTAGAACGAGTGGAAAAAATGAAAGCAATAGCGAAGAAGATGTCTTATTTTCCACATACACAATTAGATGAAATTAATCAGGGAATCCAATATTTAAAATCTGTTGAAGGAACGGCAACTTTAGCAAGCAATCTTGAGAAACGATATAAACAAATTGAAGACGCATTTAACAAGGGAATGGAAATAGCTTTAGGAGAAGCTGCAATAGCACCAGCGGCGGATCTTGGTCTTGGTGGTTTACCGTCGAAATATTAAGCGGTTTAGAAAGATGAATAGTATTAGGGGGATAGTAATGAAAGTAAATAAAATATATCTGTTGCTGTGGTCAGTGTTATTGTTGCCGCTGGCAATAGAATCGGCAAGCCAAGGACCAAAGGAGCCAAACTGGCAGGAGGCACTTCGTGCATCTGCATCGCGTCGTCAGCGTGCTGCATCACAGGATGAGGAAGAGCCGCAAGGGCCAGAAGTAGCAGCAGCGGCTCAAGCAGCAGAGGAAGAAGCAAAAGAAGAAGAAACAAAGGAAACAGAAAACAATTTTGAAGCCTATAAAGCTGCCCAGGAACGTTTGCGGCGAGAAAGAGAGATTGCAGAATTTAATCGTGCAACACAGCAGGATCTTGCGGCACAAAACATTGAGGAAGCAGAATTACAAGAGGCTATTGAGGCATCGGTTGCTGAAGCAGAGAAATCAAGTAGGTCTGCTAAAACATCGGCCGCGACTGCAGCAGCTGCACAAGAAGAAGAGATCAAAGAAGGTGTTGTAAAAAAACAACGCAAAAAAACGAGGATGGGTGAAGTTGGACGAAACGTGGAACTGTTTTTGCCGAAAGAGTTGGCAGGTATAGTGGAAGAATATGCGCAAGGCACCGTTTTTGACCCGTTAATACCTCTTAGATCAATAACATTATTACATCAAACTCCTGTATATGCAGTAACAGTAAGTGCTGATAACAAGTTCATTGTTACAGTAGATTGGAATACCATTGCACTTTGGAATGCTCAGACTAGACAATTGCAACGTACAATTGTAATAGATAATTTGTTATGGCTTGATAGCGGCCTAATATGGGCAGTAGCAATAAGTTCTGACAACAAGTTTATTGTGACAGGATCTAGTGATAAGACTGCGCGGATTTGGGATGTTGAGACTGGTAGGCAACTCCGTGTACTCACTGGCCATACAAGTAGAATAACATCAGTAGCAATAAGTTCTGATAACAAGTTTATTGTGACAGGATCTGAAGATTATACTGCGCGGATTTGGGATGTTGAGACTGGTAGGCAACTCCGTGTACTCACTGGCCATACACATAGCATACAATCGGTAGCAATAAGTTCTGACAACAAGTTTATTGTCACAGGGGCTTGGGATGGTACCGTACTAATTTGGGATGTTGAAACAGGTAAGCAACTCAGTCAAATTGCTGCACGCGATCCAGCAGTAATTAGCTCTGATGGTAAGTTTATTGTCGCAGCATCATCCGGGAGTAATAGTGCAGCTATTTGGGATATTGAGACAGGCGAACAACTACGTGTATTTGAGGGTTATATACATTCTATAACATCAGTAGCAATAAGCTCTGATGATAAGTTTATTGTCACAGGATTTGCTGATGCAACTGTGCGAATTTTGGATGTTGAGACTGGCGCACAATTACATTTGCTTGCTCCTGGTGGACATAGGATGGGTCAAATAGGAATTAGTACTGAAGGTCAATTTATTGTTGCAGCATTTTGGGATAATGCTGTGCGAGTTTGGACACCGGATTCTCGAGAGGCAATGTTGTATCGAGCGCAGGAGATGCGTGCGGCAGCAGAAAGAATGTTATTTTTTCCACAGGCGGAATTGGATGAGATTAATCAGGGGATTCAATATTTAGAATCTGCTGCAGGAATGGCAGCATCACCACGTGAGCTTGAAACACGGTATCAACGTATCGATAATGCATTTAGTAAAGGAAGGCAGGTAGTTGTAGGCGAGGCTGCGATGGCACCAGCGGCGGATCTTGGTCTTGGTGGGATGCCTGGGTATTAATAACCGGAATGTATCATTGTGAGGCAACAAAAAACATTAAAATTTTTCAAAAACTGCGTACTATTAAGTCATAATGCTATTGAGTTTTTATTTGAAAGGTTTTTTATATGTTGGGTAATAAGATTATTGTGATGTTTGCTATTGTCTGTGCAGTATCTTTGCATGCAGCACAGGATAATGGCGCTGAAGAGGTGAGTTTTGTTGCAACATTTAATGGCAAGGCGTTGAGGAGGTTTGAGTCCCTTGCGTGTGTCGGATATGTTGTGTCTGATGGGACCCCCCAAAATAGAGTGGTTGCTTGTATGCGGGAATCAGGAGAGTGTTCAGATACATTGGTGAAGGGGCTTGATCGGCGTGCGATAGGGGATAGTCAATCTGCGAGGAGAGCATTTGATGCATTGGGTACAACATACGAGAATCAATTAGCAGAACACTTAGCAAGAAACCAGGGACGTAATAAGAGAGTAAAACGCCTAGAACAAGATAGAAAAATATTTTAAATAGACATGCATGACAACATCTTTTTATAAAATATCAAAATCTAAAATAGATTATTGATTGTGGTTGGCATGCTGCCCAGATAACAACTTCTTGTTCACTTTCCCAGTCGCAGTCATAGGTAATGGTTCTACGCTGCATATAAATTCTCGCGGGACTTTATATGCAGCGAGATTTTTTTGGCATAGCTGTTTCAGTTCTTGTGTTAAGTTCGGATATATCGCTTTTACTTGTACATAGGCGATTGGGATCTGTCCGGTGTCAGTATCTGCTTGGCCAATGACACCAACGCGGATACTATTTGGATGCAGGAGTATAATGTTCTCAATTTCTGGTGGATAGATATTGAGTCCTTTGTGAATAATTAAATCTTTAATCCGACCGGTGATGTACAAGTTTTCTTCTTCATCTTGATATGCCAGGTCCCCTGTTTTTAACCATCCATCGTGCAGCACTTGTGCAGTCATTTCAGGAGCGTTATAATATCCAAGCATCACGTTATCACCTTTGATGCATAATTCGCCGATAGTTCCTTGCTCTACCTCTTTTCCTTGTTCATCTTGTATACGGCAGGTAATGCCAGCAAGAGGTTTTCCAATTAAACGAGTTGCTGTTGCAATATCATCAGTACAAACGGTAACCACTGGTGAAGCTTCAGTCAGTCCATACCCACTACAAATTTTTCTGCGGTAGAGCAAGCTGAATGCAATACGAATGCGATCGGGCAACGCATCTCCTCCAGAGACAAAAAGTCTAACCGTAGGAAATGATACGGTACGGAGTAAACAGAGCAGTCCATATACTGCCGGTACGCCGACAAAAAATGTGGGGTTGTGTGACAGTCCTGCGCTAATTGCGCGGCGATCTATTTTTGGTACAACAATAACAATTATATTTAAAAAGAAGGGAATCCAAATGCTTGAGCTTTGCGCAAAGCTGTGAAATAGCGGTAATAACCCAAACATGCGATCCTGATCGGTAACTGAAATGCGCACTGCGCTTTGCGCGACGTTGGTCATGATATTGCGCGAGCTTAACATAATTCCCTTAGGAGTTCCGGTCGTGCCAGATGTGTAGAGCAAAACGGCAAGTTCATCGGCATCAAGCTGATGATGAATGGATGGATCGGGTTCTTCTGTGGTGTTATTTTGTATTAATTCTTGTTCAGCAATCAGGCAGTGTATTGCTTGCAGAAGTGATGGTTCAAGACGTTCTTGAATATGGGATGATATAACTATGCAATGTGGGGTGCAATCTTGTAAAACGTGTGTGACTTCCTGGCTTTGTAAAAAGGTGTTGAGCGGAACAGCAACAGCGCCGATTTGTAATATGCCAAAATAGGCGATATAAAATTCGATGGAGTTTTCGATCATAATAAGTATGCGATCACGTGGTTTTACGCCACGACCGATTAACGTTTTGCTGAATAGTAATGCATGGCGATAGAGCTCGGCGTAAGTAATAGAACGATCTTCATAAAGGAGTGCGGTCTTATGTGGATTGCGTTCTGTTGCATGTTGTAATAATTGTCCAACAGAGAGCAATCGATTGTTGGTATGCATTTGGCTATACCAGTAATTAAAGCGTTCTTGTTCGGACTGCTTTTCGTGGTTTTTATTCATTAATGAGCTCCTTTAAAGATATTTTTCAAGTTAGGACTATTACTGTATACTTGTATCAAAAAATAACCAAGTTCTACAAAGGTGTGGCACTATGCAAGGACTTTCACGTGGCGTATTAATTGTTGTTGAAGGTATTGATGGAGTTGGTAAAAGTACATTAACGCACAATATTACCCATACGCTGTTGTCTAAACAGCTGCCAGTGGTTACCACTCGTGAGCCGGGAATTACTGAACTTGGAAAGCTAATACGTAAAATGGTGCAAGATAAAACAGTTCCTATCTGTGCAAAAGCAGAGTACCTCTTATTTGCAAGTAATCGTGCACAGCATTTTGAAGAATTGGTGATTCCCAATTTACATGAAAAAAAGATTGTGCTTTCTGACCGTATGGCGGATTCATCATTAGTGTATCAGGGATTTGGTCGAGGGCTTGATCTGGGTGCGTTAAAAACAATTAATGCGTGGTGTATGAATGATATTGTTCCTGACATTACAATTTACCTGCAGCTTGACCCAGCTGTGGCTGTAGATCGATTACGCCAGCGAGGGGCTGTATTATCCTCATTTGAAAAAGAGAAGGCATCATTTACGCAAAAGTTAGCGGTTGGGTTTGAAACGATATTTGCGGATCGAGATGATGTACTACGGCTTGATGGTATGCGCTCTCCGGAACAATTAACTGAGCAAGCAGTGAATCATATCATGAGCTGGATTGAAAATAATGGGTTGTGTGTGTGATGCGTAGTGAAAATATGAAGGCACCCCTTGCGGATATATATACAATCGCTCCAGCAACATTATGGGTTGGATCTCATGAAGCTGCAATGGAACAGTTAATTGTCTATTTACAGACTGTTTTTTGTGTACATAAAGGGTGCGGAGTATGCCATATCTGTTTGCAGATTAATGATCAGCAACATCATAGTATTACGTGGCTTGCTCCAGAAAAGCAGTACACCCTTGAACAAATAGATCTTATCTTTAAAACAATTGTATTTGCTTTGGGCGATGGGCAACATCATTTTTTTGTGATTCAAAAAGCTGACTTTTTAACTCCTGCATGCGCCAATAGATTATTAAAATCGATGGAAGAGCCGCCGGCGGGTTACCATTTTATATTACTTGCTGAGCGACAGGAGCAACTATTGCCTACCGTCCGCTCACGGTGCATTATTCGGTTGTTGCAGTCAACCACTTCAGAGACGGTATACCAACCGTTGTTGGTTAGCTTCACTCAGATCGGAGTAGAGCGTGCAGCAGAATTTTTAAAATTAATTGATCAATCCAAAATTAATGAACGAGAGACCTTGCAATTGCTTGACCAGCTGCTTGCGTATTGGCTTGAGCGTAGTAAAGATGGATTAATAGCAAAAGATAAAAAGCAGTATGATTATGCGCAGCGGATGCTTACTGTTTTAAAAAATGGGTACGCATTGCTTCCGATGGCTGGTGGCAGTAAGATTTTTTGGAAAAATTTGTATATGCATTGCTTGGGGTGATCCGTCGTTATGACGGTTCTTTTGTTGATCGAGAAATGTGGGATTTTTTTAAGGCGTTGCGATATATCCTAATTACTTCTAAGACACCATTCGGGTCGTTATTTGTTATGCATTCTTGAATTGCTTTGCTGATGAAGTTTTCATCTGTTAATTTGGCGAGGGGATTGTACAGAGTTAGACCAGGGTATTTTTTGATTTTAGCCATGAAAAGAGCGTATAGGATAGGCGGGCTTATGTCAACGCATGATCCTTGGTTTTCGATTTCTAATGGAAATGTTCTTTCTGGGCTAGCCATAAGACTTTAAAAATGAAGTTGCTTTTTTCAGACGGTTACGCTATCATACAATCAATTATTAATTAGATAACCTCCATTTCCCCTATCCATGACGTTCTGTCTGGGTGGGGGTAAATTTTTAACCATATGAGCACAAAGCCCCTCCAACGTATATATCCGTATAAATCTGATGGTCGTTATTACAACTATCAAAATGAAAAGATTGAGGGATACCTCTTTCACATGATTTATGAGTATTTGCGATATATAAAGTTAGTAAAACGTAAGACCCCAACAGATCTTATGGAATGGGTTTCTAAGCCGCTTCTCACCTACCATTATAAAGCTGAACCTGAAATTGTTTGGATTGGGCATTCCTCATTTTTAATACAGATCGGAGGGATCAATATCCTCACAGATCCTATTTTTGGCGGTAGTACGATTTTTTATAGAAGAATATTACCGGCAGGCGTTTCGTTGGAGCAGCTGCCTCCTATCCATTTCATTTTAATTTCCCATAATCATATGGATCATATGGATGCCGCAGCATTGGAATGGTTGCGAGATCAGCATCCAGGAGCGACATTTTTGGTACCTGAAGGGGATAAAAAATGGTTTGATGCTCGTGGATTCGCTCATGTGGTAGAGCATGGCTGGTGGCAAAAATATGGCGCTAGTAAGGTGGGACGATTTGCAGAGAACATACAGTTTACCTTTTTGCCAGCGGTGCATTGGTCGCAACGATCGCTTTTTGATAAAAACTGTTCCTTGTGGGGCAGTTGGTTAATCGAAAAGGATGGATATACCATCTATTTTGCAGGAGACACTGCTTATTCGGAGCATTTTGCGCTCATTGCTCAAGAATGTGCTCCTATTGATATTGCACTGATGCCGATTGCACCGTGTGAACCGAGAAAATGGATGGCTAAAACTCATATGGGTGTGCAAGAATCGGTCCAGGCATTTCTTGATCTTGGCGCTCGGCATTTTGTTCCGATGCATTGGGGAACATTTGCTTTTGGGGAAGATGAATTTGATGCGCCGCTTTTTTTATTAAAAGATTGGTGGTACCACCAGAGAGCCCATCTTGCGGGCAAGCAAATGCATATTGTCAAAGTTGGCGAATCGCGAACATTCGGTTTGCAAAAGCAGCTTGAAGTCGCCTCTATTACTATTTTTCCTGAGAAAACAGTTTAACATTTTTGTTATTAATCTTTTTAAATCATGCTTTCGCCGCGCGTCGATAATCCAATAAGAAAAATTTATATATAAAATATTGATTGATCGGTTGCAAACCTGTTATTATCGTAAGGTGTAACTATGGCATGTAAAAAGGCATGTGGCTAGTTGTTAGGCGAGAGGAAGCAAATGAAGTGGTTTGGCAGTATATTTTTTATGATTATATCATCTCAGATGCATGCATATATTTATGAAATAAAGATTTTAAAAACGGTGTCACCGGCTACACAGTTGCCGCACTATGTCATTGGGCTGAGTGATTTTCATGATAAACAGCACGGCATAATTAAGAATCAGCAGGCTGATATCGATCGTTTTTTATTGGGATGTAATCGAAATGATTTGTTGGTAGTTACAGAAGATCTCAGTTCACCAGGAGCCGGGGGGCGTAGCAGGTGTGGTAATTTTTGTATTGATTCGCGGGGTGGTATTCTCGGTGGTCTGGCAAAAAAATGTAAACAATTATCAGTTCCGGTGGAAAACGTGGAGTACCGCTATTGTAGGGTTGCTGCATTTGGTCCAATTTTTAATAATATCCAGCATAATATGTATACATTTCCTTCAGCGACGGAAATTACCGTTGCATCATTGATGCAGGAAATTGGCGCGGTGATGAAAGAAATTCAGGCATTTAAAGATGGTCGCTATTTATCAAAAGTGTATAAAGAAAGCCTGGGTAGAATGCACGTGCAATTAAAACAGTTGTCTGTTGAGCATGGTCAGCAAGCGTGTGTAGCAGATATTTTAGATTCGTGTACAACAGTAAAAAAACGATTGGAATATTTAAAGCATTGGTTGACGTTTGATAGTGAGTTGCTCGATTTGAAAATGCTTCATGCGGTGGTAAATGCCAAACAAGCACGCGTTATTTTAGCAGTTGCAGGTGGCGCTCATATTAGCAAGATGAGTCAGGTATTGCAGGATATGGGATATGAGATGGTGCATCAAAAAGCGGCTTCATTTGCTCAATCAGATGATGCGGTGCATTATTCAGTAGAATTACGAGATGGTTCTGATCGTGTGCAAGTCCGACCAGAACCAGTCAATCTTAATTTTTTACAGCAGTTTATTGGTAAATGAGAAAAAGAGGATGCTATATCTTAGGGGGTTATAGCATTCTCTTTTTAATCCTTGGTAAGCTTTTTTGCTATTGCCGCGAGTGCTTTGAGTCTAGCATTTTCTGCGTCATAACCAATGAATGCCGCTCGCTTCTTCGCGGAAAGTGTCAGTCTTGCAAACCGACATGATATTCCTGCTGCCTCTTGTCCGATTATCTTGAGCATTTCTGCTGAGTGTTCTGTCAAATCTCTTGTTATCCTGGCTTTTAAATCGAGTGATAATGCTTCCTCTAGATGCCTTCTGTATCTTGGCTCTACAATATTTGCAGTTGCGACCACTTTTTTTGTGGCCTCTTGTACCTTAGGGTCTTTTGCGATGGTATCGATCACTTTTTTAGTGAAACCAATAAATTGTATGCCGCCATAAATGCAACCACCCGTTAATACTGCAGCAACAACAATTTTTCCTTTATGTCTACTCAACCATGAAGATTGTTCGTTTTTTGTTTGTAGAACCGATTGAGATGGCATTTCCGTCTGAATGTGAGTTGGCAATGCGGTTAATCCTGCAATTAAAAATAATGTAACTTTTATCGTTTTCACGATGATTCCTCTGTTTTTATGATATGTCTACAAAAATTATGCTTATGCATGGTTTACGATTTAGAGCTTATCCGAAAATTAGTTGGTGGATTAATGTATTGCAAAATATTGCAATGGTTGGAGATTGTAGGAAGCTGTTGACTCCCGATCGTCTTCGCGAGCGTATGCGTGGCGATCCAGGCAATTTTGTTCGCTCAGTATGAGCGCTGCAAAATAGATCATTCTTAATTGTATTCACCTAATATTCCTTTATTAATCTGGATCGCCACGCACGCCAATGGCGGCTCGCGACGACGACCGTGGGATTCTTGCTCTGGTTAGCTTTCAAATATGGCGAGAATTTTCGGATAAGCTCTTATTTACTCGCCGTTAATCGGAGTCCGAGGGTTTCTGCTGCTCTAGAGACGTTTTCTCTTTTTTCGTCAATAAATCGTGCAGCTGATCTTGTTTTTTTGCGCAATTCGTTTTTGGCTTGCTCTGCAGTATGACTTTGTCCGGACAGTCTTTTAAAAAGTATGTTTAGTTCTGCGCCCACATCTTCTATTGTATCTCCCACGTACATAACAGCATTGGTCACTTCTTTTTTTCGTGCGAATCGTTCTATTGCTTGTTTAGCATCCGCAGCATCTTTATTGATTGCTAGAGTCACTTTATCTTCTGGATATAGTTGCGTGTATAGATAGGTCCCATAGGTCCCAACAACTGCCGTGGCAAAGATGGTACGTATTCTGAGCCCATGTATGTGGCTGGGTAAGATCAGTAATCCGGTAATTAAAAATAATATAATTTTGTATGATTTCACAATGAGTCCCATAAAATTTAGAAATAATTAATTTTTAGTGCGATATGTGTTTCAAATTGCTGTATATAATTGTGATGCATGTGATGAAATATTTCAATTGATTTATGAAAGATAATGAAAAAATAAAAAAGGGACGCGTGTTGCATCCCTTTTTTATCGTAAATGTGAGGTATATAAAATTTGTTTATTTCAGTGGAATTGATCCAGACCCAATTGCCGATGGCACAAGCATATCCTTGAAGCTAACCCATGCAGCACGTAATGCTAGCGGGTTGAAAATTCTTTGTTGTGTGGTATTTGTTTCTAGAGTAGCACCATATTTTTCTAAGACATCAATTAATAGTTCTTGTGCTTTTGCCCCAGCTTTTTTTGCTGCATCAAGTTCTAGGTGCAGACCATCAGCTTGAGTGTCAAGAACAGTAACCGTTGCGGTCACGTTTTTTATGGTTAGCTCTTTTTTCCATACAGTATAAAGAATTGCTACAAGCATTGGTGGTGTAATAATATTTTTTAAAAGCGATATAGTTTTTATTGTTAGTTTAACGCCCGTATTAGCTATGTTATATAGTCTTGTTGGTCCGATTTTTGAGATTATTTTGTACAGGGTATATGCAGTTACGACGCTACCAATTGGCTTTGAATATCGAGGGTTTTCTTTTGCCCATGTATATCCAGCATCGAGTCCTTTAGAGCCCCATTTGCTGGTAAATTGTAATGTTTTTGCCCCAAGATCTAGGCCCGTGTTTTTTACTGCAGTAAGGGCTGCAGCGGAATATGATTTGGCGGTATCAAACATTTGCTGCGCCATTGGACGTGTCATTTGTGTTCCAAATAGCGATGCTATGAATAAACCTATGCCTACGAACGAATACTTTCTTACCTTTTCCATAATAACCCCCTGGTTTTTATTTCTATCCATTTAATAACAAGTATAGCATTGGCCAATTGTGTGTCAAATGGAAATGTTTTCGTGTGTAAAAGGGGGCTTTTAGCTAGCAGAATAGGGGTAATTAGTCGTAAAATCCCTTGGTTAGGTATGCTCGGCCAGAATCGCCAAAAATCATGACCGCAACGGCATCTTTATCCAGTTTGCTCGCATATTGAGAGGCGGCATAGGCAACAGCGCCGCTGCTAGGGCCAACTAAAATTCCGTTGCGACGGGCAAGAGTTTTGAGCATAGCAAACGCATTATCATCGCTGACTTCAAGGAATTCATCGACAATTGAATAATCAAGAACTGCGTTATTATCCCAGTCGATCCCTATGCCTTCAATTTTATATGGCTTTGGGTTGCCCTTGGTTGCTCTAAAAGATACGTCAGAATCGATCGCAAGAATTTTTATATCGGGATTTTTTTCTTTGAGGTATTTCCCTACACCGCTTATGGTTCCGCCTGTACCAGCACCGGCAAAAAAATGAGTAATACGGCCATGAGTTTGATTCCAGATTTCGGGTGCTAAAGTATGATAGACCCCTTCAGCGTTAAGCGGATCAAAATATTGGTTAGGCATAAATGAATTAGGAGTATTTTTGTGTAATTTAACTGCAATTGCGTGATAGTTTTCTGGATCATCAATAAATTTTGTTGGAGCGCATACGATAACTTCTGCGCCATAAGCTTTCATGGTATTTAGCTTTTCAAGGCTACACTTTGCAGTAGTGGTGATAATAACCTTGTATCCTTTTACTGCGCCGATCATAGCCAGAGAGATACCGTGGTTACCTGATGATGCGTCAATAAGAGTGCCACCCGGTTTTAAGATGTCTTTTTTTTCCGCTTCTTCAATCATATAAAGATCAGTTCTGTCTTTTATGCTACCGCCTGGATTTAAGTATTCAAGCTTTGCGTAAAGATTAGTAGCAGAGTTGTTAGCATCAAAATTAACACTGATAAGGGGTGTGTTGCCTATTGCATTTAGAAGATTCATACCTATGATTCCTAGAAGATATGTGTGACGCAATTACCGTTCAATCGTCATGTAAGTGTAATGATATATTGTGCAAAATAAAAGACTCAATAAAAGATTTTGTAATTGATATAAAGATTTCTCGGGTCGCACTCACATTAATTTAGTATTGATACAGTAATGTAATACCTAAGATTGAGCCAAGCAGAATTGGCCAAAAAAGAAGCGCTAGTACCAGATGATGTTTTTCAGAAACGATTTTGAATGCCCGTAAGAGCACAAACAGCGTCACAATGAATAGTGCGATATAAAGAATAAAGTAGAATGTTTCAAAATAGACAAGGCCATAGGGAGGTACTCCTTCTCTAAAGCGTATTTGTGCAATTATGGTACTAAAAAATAGTGACGCAGCGGCACTCAGTATGTTTCTCTCTGTGCTAATGAGCAGCATAATGAAGAGTAAAAGGGCGATTACAATTACGGGAATAAGGTCGATAACAAGTATTTTATTTAAGCTTCTTTTTGCGGTTATATTAAAATGAAGCTCTGGCGTTTCTGATTTCGTAATCCGTTTATAAAGGCCGAATGGTCCATATGCATAAAGCCCAAAGGAAGTCCTATAACTACTAGTTTTATACCCAAAGAAACTATTTTGAATGTCATAGCCGGCTAGGGTGATAGAGGGACGTAGTCCGGGCTTTGATCCAATATTGATGATGTTATATGCATCAAAATCTGGAATTAATGTGACATTTTTTTCAAAATCTTTATGCCATAGCTGTATCTGGAAGCTTTTAACGTCAAATGGGTATTTTTGGTAGCGAGCATCTTGATAGAGCGTTGTATTTACGCGCCAAAGAATTGTTTCTAATTCTCCCTCTGTATTGCGATGTATTTCTTCTATATCGTTGTCTTTTGTTGCCTGAGGGAAGATAAATCCTTGAGATAAATTTTTGTGTAACTCTTTATGGTATTGTTGCCATACATACCCGATAATTTGTAATTGATTGGGGCCGATTAGTTGTATGGTGGTGATGAAAATCCCAGTAGGCACATAATTATTTTGGGTAGTTCCTATTGATTTATGTGTATGTAATTGAGCAAGAGAAAGTGTAGAATTTGATTTTTTTTGAATATTGTCTTTTTGGGTAAGGAATTTGTTTAGCTGCTGTTTATCAGTGATTGGGGTGACAGGGTCTTTATAGAATGGATATTTGTTTATGATGCTCCAGATGAGGGCAATGCTTGTTAGTAAGCATACTGTGCTGTATGCGGATGAAAATAAGAGGACATGTATAGTATGGTTGGTATAAAATAAAACGGAGATGATTAAAAAGAGAAAAGAGGTGAGGAAGATCATGCAGATCCGTATTAATCCTTGACGCATCAAATCATCATCCAGAGGAATTTCCTTTTTATCAAATACACCACATAATGCACCTTTAATAATAGGTATTGGGGCAGCTATAAGCCAAGACTCATCGCCAGTAACCGTGTTGTTAAAAGAGGTAGAATCGGCTTTGCCTCGGATCGCATGGCGAATTATTTCAGCGGTTGCTTCATTTGCAGTCTCTTTTGCAAAATCATCAATGGAGGTTCGTGAGTATAATAATTTTTCGCGAGGATGAGTGAGGATAATTTCATTGTTAGCTACTGAAAACCAGTAACCATTTTGACCAAGCAACAGTGTGGTTAAGATATGTTGTAAATGGTTCATTGATTGTGTCACGTACACAATACCACCGATCTTTTTGCTGTTATCGTGGGGGTCTGTTACATAAAATGGTGTTGCAACTCCGATGACGTCCTCTCCAGTTGCAAAGTCGGTAAAAGGTCCAAAAAAAGTTTGTTCTTTTGTAAGTAATGCTTTAAACCATTCTTGTTCGTAATATATATAGCCGGACATCTTACTCAGGTCTACTGCTGTGTTTACGCCCTCTTTCTCAACGTAATAGGGAGCATATGCATTATTATTTGTTTTTGTATTATCGGGTAGATATGCAACACCAAAACCGAAAATATCAGCAGGTTTTTTTTTTAATATTGCTTCGATTTCTGATGGTGTTAGTGGTGTTGCGCTGAGCTTTTCTGCAAGGGATGCAGTTTGTGGGATAAGAAGCTGCAGAAGGTTATCAAGTTGTTGTGCACAGATAGTAGTTTTGTCATGCGCCTGGATGAACGCTTGATCGATGATATGATTTTTATAACGGCTTTGCTTGATAAGAAAAAAAACTCCTGCAGCGAAGCTAATAAGAAATAGTATAAAAGATATTAAGGTCGCAACACGTTTTTTGGGCGATATCGGCATTGGCATCATTACTTTCTCCATAACATACGTAGTGACTTTTTCGTTCTGATTAATGCTTTAGTATTGATACAGTAATGTAATGCCTAATACTGATCCCAGCAAAATTGGCCAAAAAAGAAGTGCTAGTAGCAGATGGTCTTTTTCAGAAACAATTTTGAATGATCGTAAGAGCACAAATAGCGTGACAATGAGTAGTGCGATATAAAGAATAAAGTAGAATGTTTCAAAATAGACAAGGCCATAGGGAGGTATCCCTTCTCTAAAGCGTATTTGTGCAATTATGGTACTAAAAAATAGTGATCCAGCAGCACTGAGTATATTTTTTTCTGTGCTAATAAGCAGCATAATGAAGAGTATTAAAGCGATTATAATTACTGGAATCAGATCTACAACGAGCGTTTTATTTAAACTTCTTTTTGCGGTTATATTAAAATAAAGTTCTGGCATTTCTGATTTAGTAATTCGTTTATAGAGGCCGAATGGGCCATGCGCATAAAGCCCAAAAGAAGTTCTATAATTGTTAGTTTTATACCCAAAGAAACTATTTTGAATGTCATAGCCGGGTAAAGTGATAGAAGGGCGCAATCCGGGCATTGATCCAATATTGATGATGTTATATGCATCAAAATCTGGAATTAATGTGATGTTTTTTTCAAAATCTTTATGCCATAGCTGTATCTGGAAGCTTTTAACGTCAAATGGGTATTTTTGGTAACGAGTGTCTTGATAGAGCGTTGTATTTACGCGCCAAAGAATTGATTCTAAGTCACCTTCCGTGTTGCGATGTATTTCTTCTGTATCATTGTCTTTTGTTGCTTGAGGAAAGATAAATCCTTGCGATAAATTTTTGTGTAACTCTTTATGATATTGTTGCCATACGTATCCAATAATTTGTAATTGATTGGGGCCAAGTAATTGTATGGTATTGATGAAAATTCCAGTAGGGACATAATTATTTTGGGCAGTTCCTACTGATTTATATGTATGCAATTGATTAAGAAGAAGTGAGGTGGCGGCATGTTCTGTTTGGGTGAGATATTTACTCAATTGCTGTTTATCAGTAATTGGTGTGACCGGATCTTTATAAAATGGATATTGGTTTATGATGCTCCAGATGAGGGCAATACTGGTTAATAAGCATAATGTGCTGTATGCGGATGAAATTACGAAAATATATATAGTGTGATTGGTATGAAATAAAAACGAGATGACTAAAAAGAGAAAAGAGGCGAGGAAGATTAAGCAGATTCTCATCAATCCTTTACGCATCAAATCATTATCGAGTGGGATTTCCTTTTTATCAAATACGCCACATAATGCACCTTTAATAGCAGGGATTGGGGCAGCTATAAGCCAAGATTCATCACCGGTAACGGTGTTGTTAAAAGATGTAGAATCAGCTTTGCCTTGGATAGCATGACGGATTATTTCAGCAGTTTCTGCGTTTTGCGTTTCTTCTGCAAAGGCGTCAATGGTAGTCCTTGAGTATAATAATTTTTCACGAGGATGGGTGAGGATAATTTCATTGTTAGCTACTGAAAACCAGTAACCATTTTGACCAAGAAACAGTGTGGTTAAGATATGTTGTAAATGGTTCATTGATTGTGTCACGTACACAATACCACCAATTTTTTTGCTGTTATCGTGAGCGTCTGTTACATAAAATGGTGTTGCAACTCCGATGACGTCCTCTCCGGTAACAGAATCGGTAAATGGGCCAAAAAAAGTTTGTTCTTTTGTAAGTAATGCTTTAAACCATTCTTGTTCGTAATATATATATCCGGGGATCTTGCTCAAATCTTCTGCTGTGTTTACACCCTGTTTCTCAACGTAATAGGGAGCATATGCATTATTATTTGTTTTTGTATTATCGGGTAGATATGCAACACCAAAACCGAAAATATCAGTAGGTTTTTTTTTTAATATTGTTTCGATTTCTGATGGTGTTAGCGATGTTGTGCTGAGTTTTTCTGCAAGGGATGCAGTTTGTGGGATAAGAAGCTGCAGAAGATCATCAAGTTGTTGTGCGCAGATAGTCGTTTTATCATGGGCCTGGATGAACGCTTGATCGATGATATGGTTTTTATAACGGCTTTGTTTTACAAGAAAGAAAACTCCTGCGGCGAAGCTGGCAATAAACAGTATAAAAGATATAAAGGTACAGACCTTTTTTTTAGATGATATTGGCATCATTACATTATCCATATTATTTTCTCCATGGCATACGAGAGTCTCTTTTTATTCATCAATGACACATTTTACTGCGGATGTCTATTGTATGATGAGGAGTTTGTTTAAATGATCATGGTGTAAGGTTTATGACTGATTACAATTAGTTGATGGATAACTGTACGGAGGTCGCGGGTGCGAAATGAGTGGACAGATCTGGCTATATAAAAACGAGTCGGGAATATGCGAAACCTCTGAAATAATCGACTTATTCATGATTTTCGGGGGTGCGGTTGCATGGTAATTGCATCCCTGTTTTATTCTAATTGTTGAAACAAGTGGGGTGTTGTTGATATGCTTGTGATGACAGTATGAATAATTTATATGGTGTTAACGAGAAAGGAATGAGAATGAATGATGTTAAAAGAATCAGTACGCGTGTGCTGTTGGCGGGATTGCTGTTGGTTTCAGGCGGGCAGTTATTTGCAGTGCCTATGCAGACACCAAAAAATAAAGAAGAGGCTATGAAGCTTATTGATACGGTTGATGCTGTAATGGGGAAAAATCATAATCTTTATCTAAGGATAGGTGATGATAAAGAGATAGAGAAAATGTGGACTATGCTATTTAAGCACATAGAAGTTTATATTGAAAAAAATACGGGCACAAAGTTGTTATATAAATTTAGAGAGCTTAGAGCAATTAGCATGAATACTTTTGATTATCTCAGTCGGACATATGCACAGTTTATTGCGCCGCATATTGTTATGCAAGCAGATAAGGCAAAAGGTATTGTTGCTACCGATAGAGACACAATTAGTCGCAGGGTAAAGCTGAATGGAACTATCTTGGATCAGATGTACCGTCAGGCAATACAGCCGTTTCAACGTGAAGTAGGGATGGATGACACTCCATTACCTGGATCGAAAATACATCCTGGGTCTAAAGTCATTTTTGGATCAAAAAAAATTAATGAGATTATTGAAAGTTTAGATATTATTCGTAAAGAATATAGAAGTGAACGCTTTACCAGCTATAAAAAAGGAGATGCTGTAGAGGTACTTATATTTTTAGCTAAGCGTATTAATGACCATATTATACGATGTATTAAAACTGATTACATGTTCTTAAATGAAATGGTAAAGACCTATTGGTAGGTGATCTTTGTTATGGTTATCGTAAAAAAAAGACTGGTTAGAAATAGTCGGCCTTAAAATATCGACTTATTCATGATATATAGGGGATGCGGTTACAGTAGTAATTGTATCCCTTTTTATTTTTGACTTTGTTGATTATCCATCTTTAGTCAACTGTCACAATATTCGTTCTATACAATACAGAAGATAGCTATGATGAGTGCAAAAATTGCGCCCGTGTCAATAAGCCCTTGTGCAATGATACTCATGCGAGAAATAGCATGATAATGAGCAGGATAGAGGGCGATATTGCGGCATGCGGTTGCGGCAGTATATCCAGAACTGATTCCAGGACCAAAAGTACCAAGTCCAATACAGAGTGCTGCGCTTAGTAATGAAAGCGCGACGGGCATATTATCACCTACTGTCTGTGTGGCTATTAACACTGAGATGATAACGGAAAAAATGATAGGGGCTTCGATGATTGCTTCACTGATAAAGGTAAAAGAGAATATTTGATTATACGTTTTTCGATTAAGTCCAATACTGTCGCAGGCAATTTTTGCAAATTGTGCCATGCCAATGGATGGGCCAATGGTACCGAGCCCAATGCAGAGTCCGCTTGCTATATATTGTATGCCTTCTGCATAGGTGGTGACGGATGCAATATTTGCTTTAATGATATATGCAATTAAAAAACCAAATAAAATTGGTGTTTGTATCAATGATTGTGTAATGAGCATGAAGCGTAAAATTTTTTGAGCAAAAAATGGTTGGCGTGCTGTTGCAACGCAGGCAGCTTGTGCTGGAAATGCAGATACTATGCCTATGCATAATCCAGGCAAGCATAATGCGAGTAATATTCCCAGTTCAGCAATCGCTGAATAGATGGTGATATGTTCAGGTGAATCAAATAATAATATAAGGGCCATAGAAAGCCCCATAATATTAGTAGTGTCAATGAGCGCAATGCCGAGTGTTGCTAATTTTGTTAATTCGCCATGCGCAGATGGTTGTCTATTTATTCCTTCTAATGCAGCTACTCCGGTAAGGCTTTCACCAATACTTGCACTGAGCGCGTTAATCGAAACAACCGATGCAATAGTGGTATAGTGGATAAATTGTGCCATTGATTCCATTATGCATCACTTTCATTTGAATGTGCGCCGTGTTCCAACGCGATTGATAAATAGGTTAGTGTTAGCATGGCAAAAACAAATGCTTGTAAAAAACCTTCAAAAATGCCAAAGAAAATATGAATCGGAAGATTGAGCCCTAAGCCATCGAATAGTGTTTGACTGAACCAATGGCTGCGAGTTGCTTTAAAAAAGATTGCAGTTATGGTAGCGCCGCCAAAAATATTCCCAAAGAGTCGAAATGATATTGAGATAATTGATGCTATTTTTCCAATCAAATGCAGTGGAAGCATAAAAAAGGGATCAAGGTATTCAGTTTTTATATAACCCCAGGTTCCCATTTTTTGTATTGCGCATATTTGAATGTACCCAAATGATATCAGTCCAAGAGCAAGCGTTGTATTCAGGTCTTTCGTTGGTTCTTCCATGCCAGGCACTAGGGTGAGTACGCTTGTTATAAAAATGAAAAGAAAGAGTGAAGTTATAAATGAAAAATGTTGAAAGGATGCAGCACCTAATGCTTGCGTACACATTTCAGAAAACCACATAACAAGTTGTATAAGCATATGGCGCGCGACTGGGTACTTTTTATTAATAAATATTCGGACCGGTAGGCAACATACAAATAAAATTCCTAAAATGATCCAAGTATAGACGACCGTTTCTTTATTGATATTAAAGAAAGGATGGGTCAAACCAAATAGAGCAAATGGTTGCCAATGTTCGACGGAAAAAAGATCAAGGTTTTCCATTAGGGTTGGTCTTTGCATTAATCACTATAAGCCAAAATGCACAAAGAAACGATATAATCAAAATTATAAGACTAATTTGATTGGATCGCAATAGATAAATGAAAAAAAACGCGAGAAATGCAAAGCGAATGAGAGATAGGAGGATTGCTTCAAGGATGATACGGCTTGTTTTTTTTGATACAGAGAAGACTCTTCTTCTCTGATATAAGAAGAAGAGTCCATATAATGTTCCGCTTGCGCAACCGATAAGTATAGATCTAATCATATGTTGTTAATCTGTATGTATGTGGTAAGAGCTATAATTTTTTAACACCTTTATACTTCCAGTATTCAGTAACGATTGATGGAGAACCAGTAACGATCACAAGGCCGTGTCGTTCATCAACCGATTTGCATGCAGCTTCAAACCCATCTTTGAAGTTATTGTATGCTTTTGCTTTTATTTTCATGCTTTTTGTATCATTCGTTACTTTTTCAACATCCCATGGGGTTCCACCGGAATGGCCAGGAAGTGCTTGAATTGGACAAAGCATTACGTTGCCAGATGTTTTTTTGAAGAAGTATCGTAATAATTTAAGAAATTCAGTTAAATCGATGTCATTGTTGTTGCAGCCAATTAATAGGGTAAGACCTTTTAATGGGCGTTTGTAATGAAGTAAGCGGATACCGAGTAATAAGTTTTTAAAAGCATCGAGGTTGCTTGCGGTATCAAGAAGGATAGTTGGCTTTTCTTTATCAAGTATTTGGAAACGATTTGCAAGGAGTTGTTGCTCTTCTTTCCAAAATTGCTCAACTGTTTTCTTTGGGTTCAAATCGCCTTGGCGTTTTGCTTCTAGTGTTGGGCGACCGCGACGACCTTTTTGCTTAGTAAGAAGTGTGCCTGCAACTACAACTGCATTTTTATTAGCAAAATCGTTAACGTAGATTGATGAAATACGTTCAGCAAGCGCTGCACAACGTCCATGTAATTGCTCATATGGGTACTCTAACGGGGCGAGTTTTCTGATAGGCATATCCCACTGGCCACCTTTTTCTTTTACTACATCAAGCATGATCTGTAAGTTTAATTTACTTTGATCGGCTGAAACAACATGTGTTCCTTTTTTGACCGTGCTTAAAAGTTTTTGGATGCGCACTTCAACTTCTTGGCTTGCAGGAAGCGCATTGTCAAGAGTAACGCGTGTAACAGCGGTGATTCTAGGATGGAATAAAGAGATAAGCGGGTGATCCGTTGATTCAAAAAGTATGACATCGACATCGTTTTTCTTGAAATATAACAATGCCATGATTGTAAGAATTTCATAAGAATTTGGCGTTATTTCAAGAGCTTCGGCAGTATTAATAACTTCATTTGCTATTTCGGTAAATAGCTTGCTTGAAATCGATTCGCCTTGTAGATTAAAGCGCTCATTATAAAGAAGGATATGTGGAGAAGCGAAGGCGCCAACTTTAAGTCCTTCTTCTTTCAGTAGTTGAATGGCGAAATGAATAGTTAGACTTTTACCATTTGTTCCATTTACGACAATGATATTTTGTTTTTGTGAAAGTGATTCAAAAGCGGTGTCGAGTTTTTTTATGCAAGATAATGAGAGGTCGGAACTGTTTGTTGTCCAATTATTATCAAGAAACTCAACTATCTCGTTATAGCTCCGTTGCTTGCCCAGCGTTATGGGCGCTTTGCTGGTTTGCTTGGTTGTATTTTTCATGAAAACTCCAAAAAATGTTATAAATAGAATCAATAGCAATAATTGTTGTTTTACGTTAAAAATTCAGTAAGAAAAGGGAGTAAAACGTAATTATTGTATACTGTATGAAGTAAGGGTATAAGCAGATGTCAAAAATGTCAAACAAGAAATTATATGGTGGAATCGTAGATAATTTTTGGAATGCATGAAAACTGCCAAAATCCCTTTGTTTGCTATGTATGGATGATATTTTCTTTGGTTTTTGATTTCAAGCTGAAAAGTTGTTTGTAAAAATAAAAGGTTGCTGTGTGAAAAGTATAGACAAAAAATATCTACATTGGTTTCAAGAAGGAACATTAGATAAATTGCGACAAGAGTTGTCGGCTAGTGCGGCGGTGGTTACTTCGACTGATACGGTATTGGGGTTGTTAGCCCCGATTTCTCAGCAAGGCTACTTGGCGTTAAATCAGATTAAGCAACGGTCAGAAAAGCCCTATTTAATATTGATTGGTTCTAAAGATAAAATAGCGCATTTTGTGGATATGCCGCTGGCAGGTGATGTACAAAGGCTTATTGATAGTTGCTGGCCTGGGCCGCTTACCTTGTTGTTTAAAGCAAGGCCAGATGCGCCAGATTATGTTAAGGGGCTGCAAGGGACGATTGCACTGCGCCTTCCTCAGCATGCGGGGCTCTTGTCGTTGCTGGCCCTGTATGACGGCCTGTTTTCCACGAGCGCCAATAGCGCCGGAGGGGCAGTACCGACTAACGCCGCAGGCCTCGAGCAGAGTATTGTGGGGGCAGTGCCATATGTGGTCACAGATATTTCAGATGATAAGGGGGATCAGCCTTCAACTATTTTGGATTGCACCGGTCCAATGATACGTTTAGTGCGTCAAGGTGCCTATCCAGTTTCGATGCTTGAACAAAAATACGGCATAACAATTTTTCGATAATGTGCATTTTTTAATAAAAGCAAAAGTTGTTTATATTGCGCATAGAAATAGTTGTCATCCGTAAATTGTTGCCATATCAGATAATGGTTGGGTATGGTGATTGTAGGATAATTCTTAAAAGAAAGGGTGTGGCGTGAAGAAATACATGGATAGGGCGTTAGGATTTACTTTGATTGAGTTGATGATGGTTATTGCGATTCTTGCGCTTCTTGCAATGATTGCAGTACCAACGGGTATGCGGTTTTTGGCAAAATCAAAACGAGCAGAGGCGTATGTGAACTTACATTCGATCTATGCAGCGCAAAAAGCATATTTTGCTGAACATGGTAAATATTCTGATGTGTTGAATGGAAGCGGAGGAGTTGGATGGCAGCCAGAGGGATACGCTGGCGGTGGTGCAAATGAGAAATTTTATTACACCTACGGCATATCTTCAGGACATGAAGGGCAGAACTATTTTACTGGTAAATTAGGAGCTCAAGCGACATTCCTTGGACAAGGGTTTGTAAGCGATAAAGAGTTTCTAATTCTTGCAGCAGCTGATATTGATGGTGATGGAAGATTGGATATCCTCTCGGTAGATCATAACAATAACATTGTTGTTGTGCAGGATGACATAGAACAATAATGACGTTTTTTAAATGGTCATAGAAAAAAGCGGACTTTCAAAAGTTCGCTTTTTTTGTTTTTGCGTGATCTGAAAAAGTTCATTGTTTAATAGAGGTGCCATATCGATGATGCGAGCGATGTTTGCAATAGGACAGAGGTGATCGCCCCTAGCGCGAGAAAAGGACCGAAGGGTATTTTTAGAGATCTATCGCTTTTGGTTATAATCATGTAGAGCAATCCGAGAATTGATCCGATGATTGAGCCTATTGTTAGGCTCATCCAGCATCCATAAAGACCGGTAAATGAACCGATGAATGCTAATAGTTCAAAATCTCCTTCCCCGATTCCTTCTTTCTTTGTACACCACCAAAATATTTGTGCAACGATGTAGAGGGATAGGTAACCAAAAAGAGCGCCCAGTAGGCTATCTAAGGTAGATATAGGTAGTGCATTAAAAAAGCTAAATAGTAGACCAAGCGGGATTAAAAATAGGGTGACGAAACGGGATATAAGCATCGTTTCTAAGTCAGAGCGGATCGTGACTATCAAAGCAGAGAAAAAAATATAATATGCGATTAAAAATTGGTGTGAGATGAGTATATATGCTGCGGTAAACAATACACCGGTAAACAGCTCAATGAGTGGGTATAGAATAGAAATTGGTTGATGGCACGTACGACATTTTCCTCGTAGCATAAGCCATGAGATAACGGGAATAAGATCATACCATGCAATTTCTGTTTTACAGTGCGGACAGGCAGATCGTGGCCACACTATATTTTCATTATGCAGTAAGCGATATGCAACGACATTTAAAAATGACCCCCAACATACAAAGAAGGGGAAAAGCATCATGATACAGGTTCTTCTGTTGGTTCTGGTTCTTCTGTTTTAATTTTTTCTAATAGTTCTTCCAGCCGTTGAACTTTATCAAATTGGCGGTCGAATTTAAAAAGAAGATCAGGAACTCGACGAGCGTCTATAGAATCTGCAAGCGCTTTGCGCAATGATGGTTTATAGAGGATTAATATTTTTTTAAGTTCATCAAAGGCTTCTTTGCCTGCAGCTGTATAAATATTGATGGAGCACATCCCTTTATCAGGGGATAAGGTTACGCTGTTCACAAACAAGCCATCAAGACGAGAATCATCGCGAGTTATTTGTGCAAACAACCGAGATATCTCTCGATACATCTGAGTTTCTTTTTGGGCCTGCTTAATAGTTTTAACCCGTGGATTTTTGTCCATTTGCTTTAATATGCTCCACCCATGAGGGGATTAATTAGAAAAGATTTTGTGTAGAGATGCGCATTAAATTTTGTTTGATCGCGCGCACTAAACGTTTTCTGCGTTTTTGTGTTGGTGATTCGAAGTATACAGTGCGCTTCATATCGCGTACTACGCCTTCACGTTCAACTTTCTTTTTAAGTTGTCTGATAGCTTTTTCAACGTTCATTCCAACGGGTACTTCTACGTGTGCTTTTTTCTTATACATAATAGAGTCAATGCCTTTTATTACGTTTAAACAGTTTATATTACGTCACTAATAAGAAAGATATTAGGGTATTTTTGTCATATTGTCCATCACTTTATGCCTGTTTGTGGCTATTGGAGTGGTTAATATACAGCATTAAATGATAGCATTACTGTGGTTGTTCGATAAGTCCTAATTGATGGTAATGGAGTTTGCCATAGGAATCCTAATGAGATATTTGGAGAAATATCATAATTGAATCCTATATTTGCAAGTTGGCTCTTCCAGTTGGATAAGAGCTCAAGCTTATGAGGTACAAAGGCTGGGTCACATACTTTTAGTCTGATATGGTCTTCTTGGTGTTCTACTAAAATATATTGGAAGTAAAATGAGAGATCGCCCAGGAAGTGATACGCATTCATTTTGAGCCCGAAATGCCAGTTATCTCCTGGTTGTATGTTCACGCTTGTGCAGAATGGGTAGATACCACTTTGGAAGCAACTTGTAGGCATTGGGTATCTGCAGACATCACGACTGAAAAAGTGTGTATACCCAAATTCAGCGCCAATTTCGATGGTTTCGAAAAACAGGATATTCAGACCAGTTGATCCACCGAGTGCAAAATGGTCATTGTTGCCAAATGATAGGGCAGCAAACTGATGAAAGTCTCGTTTTTTTCCCAAAGGGATACTTGCTTCAATATGCACGAATGGAATAAGTAGAAAACTTTCCCATGAGTCACGGTTTAGGTTTATTGCATAAGGATGGCGCCAGTAGATACCGCCGCGAAGGTCTTCAATAGAGAATTTATGAAATTTAGTGATATCAAGACAAATTTCAGCGGCAACATTTTTAAGATTATTCATGAGCGTTTCATTGAGTGTGCACGTGTCAACAGTTCGACAGCCATTGATGTTTTGGGGAGAGACCGCACCTGTTGTTGCGCCTCGGTTTTCAAAACTTATTGTTTGGCAGATGTCAGCAAGTCCTGTGTTGAATGAAACTCCAAAATCATGAGAGAGTTGACCTTTAAAATCAAAACGCACGCCACGCTTACGGTATTTCATTGATACATCAAAAAAACCAATTTTTTCCATTTTATCGATAAAAAGTGGATCAGTGAGTGGTCCCTTACCGATAAAATCAGGAAATAAGCAATCTTTTGCAGTTTGTAGTACTGAAGGAAGTGGACAGCATCCAGGAGTATTACCAAACAGTAAACCGATCATACTCCAGCGACCGTTTATGTTACCGAGACATGTTTCCTCTACTAAGTCTGATTGGCAAAAGGGAGTTACAGGGGTAACGTCACCGGGGAAGGCAGTTTGTGGGATAGTGGTACGATTTGCATTTTGTGCGAATGGAGAAATGGAGAATCCAAACCATTCATTCCAATCAGTATCTAATATGTAATCTTGTAGGCGTAACCGCTCTCTCGTATTGAGAAAGGTATGTGGGTCAAGCGAGGTGTATATCGGATATGTATCATTACGTGAATATGAGGAAATAGAGCCAACTATTACGTGATGACTTGTTAATAAGAGTAGTAATAAAAGGGTGATCTTGTTATTAGTGGAAGGGGTAATTAGCATTTTTAATCCTTTTTTCTTTCCGTCGTCCTATCATTACCTTATAGCACCGTTGCGGTAATAAGGTCAATTGCTCATTTAATTTGGTTTGTTCTTTATGCCCTTCAATCGAAATGATAAAAGCTGTTTTATGGCAAGGTGTAATATAGTTTTATTATTTTGGCTAGATTTTTTATTATCATCGATATCCTTATCCTAGGAAAACCTGTGTGAATTGCATTTTTTTGCAACATGCCAGTAATGACGATATAGTATATCGTATAATCTTTGCATATAAAGGTGTATTTCACAAGGATGTATTACTATGAGTTATTGTTCTTATTATCAAGCGACTATTAAACGCAAAGAATGTTGGTTTTTTGTAGCAATTCTTCATAGCTATGATCATCTTTGTTTTGATCGCACGTTGGATATAGATCAAAGTATTTTTGAATTTTTTGTTCCAGCATCTAATGAGCAGAATTTTCTTGCCGTAATGCAAGAATTTGAGGCGATAGGGATCGTTTCAAATTTTAAAAAATTACCTAATCGACTTGCGATTCCAGATTCTGATGTGTGGGACAAGATTAATAAAGAGAACGAATCATCCGTTACTCGTTAACAGGTTAAAGCGTTTTTTTGTCTCTTTTATTCCAAGCATTTGTATTAATTCTTGAATCCCAATACCGTTTGGTTTACCGGTTAAAATGAGCCGCAGCGCAGAAAACAGTAGTTTCATGGGGAGTTGTTGTTCTTTTGCAGCAGCTTTTAGATTGTTTAAGCAAAGAGTAATATCGGTCATTGGTTCTATATTCTGTTTGAGCAAAGCAAGAATTTTTGTCAGATGTTCGTTTGGTATTATTGCCTCTAGATCTGCATGAGTAACGGTTGGAGGGGTAAAATAAAAGGCGATTTCGTTATCAATTTCATCGAGCGTATGAATATCAGTTTTAATGGTTTGAATGAGTGGAGTTAATGTAGCATCATCCATGTTTGCAATAGCTGGAAACTGTTTTTCTAAAAAGGGGCGGGCAAGGGCGGTAAGCTCTTCATGAGGATATTGGGCAATCCACTTGTGATTTATCCAACGTAGCTTTTCTACATCATATCGTATAAAACTTGAGCTGTGGATGGTATCAAAATGAACAGATTGTATCAGTTCTTTTTGCGTCATAATTTCGTTGATAAATGATCCACCACCGATAATTGCCAGGTAGTTGCAAATTGCTTCTGGAAGAAATCCGGAATTACGCAGATCATTAAGTGAAAATCCAAAATCTCGTTTAGAGAGTTTTTTTCCTTCGATATTGCATATCATCGGTAAATGCCAGTATACCGGGAGCGGAATTTCAAATGCCATATACAGAGCCACTTGTCCTGCAGTATTGCTCAAATGATCGTTACCGCGAAAGATGTGTGTGATTTCCATAGCGATATCGTCAACGCAGTTAGCAAACATAAATGTGACGCTTCCATCTTGGCGCGTCAAAGGGAAATCGGAAAAGTTATTAAAATCAAATGTTGTTGGGCCATGTCCAAGATCGGTAATAGTAACGGATTGTTGTTGATTTAACTTCATGCGCCAAATAAATGGAGTTTGTGCAGCAACCTTTGCAGCTATTTCAGAAGGAGATAGTTTTAAGCAGGCGCGATCATAACGAGGTGGTTGTTTGAGTGCGATTTGTCGCAATCGTTTTTTTTCTAGTTCTTCTTGGGTGCAAAAGCAGCGGTAAATAGATTCATTTTTTTGCAGGAACTGTAATTTTTCGTTATAGAGCGCTGTTCGTTCCGATTGAAAGTAAGAACCATAATCTTTATGAGCAGCAGGTTTCCCCGGGCCTTCATCAAATGATAGCTGTAGCCATGCAAGGTCGGTTAGAATCTGTTTTGCTCCTGGATCGAAATTTCGTGTCTGGTCTGTATCTTCAATGCGTACAATGAATGAGCCATCTGTTTGTTGAGCAAAAAGATAGTTCATAAGGGCAGCTCGGACATTCCCTAAATGCATAAGTCCGGTTGGGGATGGGGCAAATCGTGTACGAATGGTTGGTTTACTCATTGGGTATACATTCCTAAATAGATAATAAAAAATGATGAATTTAATTGTACTTATGAACCAAATGCAAGTCTAGTGTTTCAGTTTTTGACAGAAGAGATCATGATTTGATAGCTTTTGATGCGAGTTGTGGAAAAGGTGTAGGATTAATAAGGAGCTGGTAATGAATAAATGTCTTAAGATTACATTTTCAGGTGATATTGCGCCGGAAGATTTGCGTACTTTTATACAAAAGCATGCGCATGATCTGTCATTAGAAGGTACTGTTCAGTTGGCGCAAGAGAATCAATATAGGATTTTTGTTTGTGGCGCCAAAGACGCCGTGGATACATTTGTGGATATTTTGCATAAAGGATCTGCAAAAATAATGTTGGAAGATATAGAGATAGAGCCATTTGTGCGGACAAAAGATTATCGTGGTGTTTTTCGAGTGATTGAATAAGATGATAGCCGTCTGGGCCCAATAGCAATAATTAAAGGCGACATTGTGGTTGGTAATGCCGCCTTATATTTTTTGTAAGTAAGTCCATTTCTATTCTTTTTCTTCGGATAGTTTTTTCTTCTTCTTGTTCTTTTTTTTCTTTTTTTGTTCGCGTTTCGCGGCAGGCAATTCTTCTTCATTTGGCATTTCTTCTCCCCAAGTTTGTGCCTGCAGGAGTCTGATGAAATCTTCGTCCTCTTGCGTTGCTGCGGCCTCTCCCTGCTCAGCGACTGCAAACGCTTTTTCTTGTTGGGCAGCCTTTTTCTTTGTTCCAAAGATAACATCTTTTAGATATTTGATGACTGCAGAACGTGGTTTACCTGTGGCGTCGATCTGAAGCGCAACTTGCAAGGCATTTTTTCCATCAGGGATCCGAAGAGTTGTGACATCAATATCTGCATTGTCATAAAAGTTTTTTAAGGTGGCAATCACATCAACAGGTGCATCTGCGACGGCATCAAGAAATGGGTTCCATCCATATTGGTCTATTTTTGTAAGAGTGACTGTTAGTGTCGCGGGCTTCATTGTTGCTAAAACGGCAAATGCGGCATGCCATCGACTTCTTTCCTGCTCTGCGGATGAATCAACGGCAGCCTGACCCTGCGAGGGGGCAGAGGCCTGACGCTTGGACTCAAATAAGCTTATTCTTTTAACCTCTTGCTCTAGTAATTCAGGGGCTAAACCCTGTTCAAGAAGCATTTGTTCCAGTGGATTAATAATAAGGCGTGGCGCCTTGGCATGCTTCTGTTGTAGCCGTTGTTGCATTAAAAGTTTTCGCTGTTGTGGATTAGCTCCAAAAAGGGGAGCGGGTAGGATGTACAGGGCAAAGGTTAGTAATAATATTTTTGAGCTTTTTGTGTTCATGGTGCCTCCAAATTGTACTTATTATAAAAAGGTTCTTCTGTATGATTCTATTTGTATTGTGCCACATGAAAGGCGCTAAAATCAAGGGTTTTGTACAGGGCTTAGGTTTGTGCTCAAATCCATTCAAGAAGTTTGAGGTGCCGATAGCTGTGAAATAGAGAGGAATGGCAGATCATTATGAATGTTTTGTCCAAACACCCTGATTTTGTTATTCTTTCTAAAGATATTTTTCGATAAATTTTGTCAATTTTGGATCCTGCCTTGCGTATATTTGCGATTATTTTTTTGATGTTTCAGTTTAGTGTTATTGCCTCTGCTCGTTTAATGGGCTGCGCGGCTATTGAGCTTAAGGTTACAGCAGAGCAAGATGGTATAGGGCAAAGAGTAGCAACGCTTTTTCCAGAGCCATTTTATTTGCAAAATATTACCTACACATCAGATGTGTATTTTCAAGAAGCAGAGTTTCGGTATTTGGTGGATATGCGTCCGGGAGAGTTAGTTGCTGCGCGTGATATTGAGCGCGCTATTACGCATTTGTTTAAAAAAAGTAAATTCGAAGAAGTTGTGTTGACCTGCGCCCCCCACGGTAATGGTATGAGTATCCATATGACTCTTATTGGCTTCTGGACAATTTCTAAATTAAAATTGCATGGCATGTTATTGGGGAAAGAGGGATATAGAAAATATTATGCTCTTGATATAGGTGAGCGATTTGATCAAACAAAGCATGACCATTCTATTGCGAAAATTAAAGAGGCCTTTTTAGTGCAAGGATATTGCAATGCAATAATAGAAAGCAAAATTGTGCGGGATGATGCCACTAAAACGATGGTAGTGCATCTTTTTTTGCATAAAGGAGTATCGTTTTTGGTGGGAGACGTTACGTTGCAGGTGGAACAAGGAGCACCGGGTGATGCGTCCGATAGTAGTCAATTACAAGCGAAGTTATATAAACGATTTTTTAAAAAAATGGTACGAGCTCGGTATAACAAGCAACTATTGAATGAGCAGATACGTGCGCTCAAGCGGTATTTGTTTAATAAAGGTTTTATTCACGTCATAGTTGATCTGCATGAAAAGATTGGTGCACATAATAAACATATAGATTTAACGTTTACCGTGAAATTACAGAAGAAAAAAGAGTTTGTTTTTCTGGGTAATCGTTTTTTTTCTTCTGATCAGTTGCTCGATCATATATCTCTATTTGGGCGTTCTGTTTGGTTGCTTCCTGCCGCATTATTACAACAAGATATTCTGGAGCTGTATCGTAAGCGCGGGTTTTGGGACGCTGCAATTGAAGTACGAGAAGAGAAAGAGCGTTGCTTTTTCATTATCAATGAAGGGATGCGGGTAGAGGTAAAATCCGTCCTGTTGCAAGGAATACATCATACCGATGTAGTTCAGTTGAGTAAAAAATATTTTTCGTCGTTTATTAAAAAAAAAGAATATGACATGGCATTGTTAGATGCGTGTTGTAATGAGTTAGTTGCATGGTATGTATCACAGGGCTTTTTGGAGGCGAAGGTTTCTCATATTTCTTGTGTAAAAAAAGTACATGCGCATGAGATTGTAGTAACCCTTCATGAGGGAGAGCGTAGTTATATTACATCTATAGATATACCCGGATATGAATATTTAGAGCAAAATCCATTTTTTGTAGATCTATTTCAATCGGATCAGGGAGTGCCCTTTAGTACGGATTTATTGTTGGCGCAACGGACATGGCTTTTGCAGTATTGTCATGCGCAGGGATATGCAGATATTGCTATTACGCCAGAGATAAAACGGGATGCAACGCAAATTCATATTGTTTGGAATATTAAAAAAACATCTGAGAAAGAATACTTTGGCAAAACGGTTATCGTGGGCAGTGCAACATTTCCGTTTGAATACATCATGCGTGAGTTGCGATATGCAGAAGGAGATGTGCTAGATCGTAAACAACTGAAAGAATCGATGTTGCGGCTAAAGGAGCTAGAAATTTTTGATTCAATACAGTTATATCCACAGCGAACTGCTGTCGATGATGAGCCTAAAACCGTTATATTAAAAATTCAAAAAGATGATCCATTTGAGTTGCGAGTACGTGTTGGTTTTGCTGCGCAGCAGATGAGTAAATCATTGCGTAACGCGGGGTTGACGTATCGCGCCGGAGGTTCTTTTTTAATAAAAAATCCATTTAATTATGCCGATCAATTATTGTTTAAGGCGGATGCTACGCGTTCGCAACGAGCTACGTTATTGCAGTATCGTAGGCCGTGGATTTTTAATATACCAATTCGAACGGTATTTCAGTTATATAGTAATAGATATGAGCAGCCAGGTCTTTTTGGTACCGTGAAAAATTTGTATCAAGTGACGCAGCAAGGATTTTTATTGGGTGGCGTTGATAGGCGTCAGTGTTTGGAGTCGAGTGTTAATATAGGTGTTGAATGGGTAAAAACGACGGTTTGCCAGCATGAATGCTCTTCGGTTTGTTTAACTGAAAATTTGGCGCATGCAATTCAATTTACCCCTCGATTATTAAATAAAAATATTCCCTATTTTTTGATAGAACCTACGTTGTTTATAGATTGCTTAGATAATCGATTAGATCCAAGATGGGGAAGTAGCACATTGCTGTCATGTAAAAGTATGATTCCCATGGATGGAAAGTATATGGACAGTTATTTTGTACGATTTCTTATGGAGCAGTCGCTTGTTCGTTCATGGCGTTCTTTGGTAGTTGCATGTCGTTTGCGTGTTGGACATATCTTTCATCAAGAGCTTGAAAATATTATGCCGATTGAGCGGTTTTATTTGGGCGGTGCCAATTCAATACGATCGTATGAAACAGATCGGTGTCCTCCTTTGGGATTGTATGTTGATGACACGGGTTGCCCTCAATTTGTTCCGCGTGGTGGTAAAACCATGGTTAATATGAACTTTGAACTGCGGTTTCCCATTTATAAAACATTACGCGGTGTGGTGTTCCAGGATTTAGGAGGCCTGAGCAGTTCGTGGTTTAGAGACCAAGAGCGCTTTTTGGTAGCAGGAACCGGCTTTGGTTTGCGATATACAACGCCAATTGGGCCAGTACGTTTTGACTTTGCATGGAAGTGGAGAAAGTCTCATCCAACCGAGTTGCCGTATGCATGGTTTGTTACCTTAGGACATGCGTTTTAGTGGAAAAAATGGTACATTATTTCTTGTCTTTATGATGCAGATATCATTCACATTTATTTATGTAGGGGTAAAAATGAATTTTAAACATATGGCGTTGATGCTGTTGTTGTTGCCGGTTGTTAGTTATGGTAACGAGATTGAAAGTCGCATAAAAGAACTGAAAGAAGCTCAAGTTGCAAAATCTAAGGAATTGATAGAAGTGCTTGCTATGGTTGAAGAACGGTCTGCGGATTATTGGCATTGGAGAGATATGATTGCAAAGTACCACAAGAGCAGAACAGAGGAAGATGTGGATCAGCTTTATATCGAATTTACAAAGCATTTCTATTCTGGAAACAGGATCGAGCAATTTATTGCAGGGATAAATAAAAAAACAAAAATTACTGTATTGGTTTATATTATGCGGGGTATAGTTCTTCAATTTTTGTATCAAGAGACGATACTTCGATACGATACTTTGGTAAATGATCTTACCGCTATTAATCTAAAAGTAGCTGCTTTGAAAGAAGGTAAGGTGCATGCTATTAATTGATAAAAGCCGAAAAGGGATGATCGTGCTGTTTGTTTCTCTCGGATCTTTTTTGTTAAACGCTCAGAATAAAGATGATGGGATAGGAGAAGCCGCTGCTAGGGAGGTGAGGACAGCAGGGGTTGAAAGTAGCAAAAACATTAAAGAGGGCTTAACAGAAATAGGACATAACATACAAAAAGCAGCTGAAATTATTGAAAGGGTGACGAAGGATTCTTTACCACAGATAGAGGCAACTTCATCAAACTTGGGGAGAAACTTTGGGCTGGGTGTGGTTGAATATATCGGTGAGGGTATTACAGGCGCTAAGACAGCTATTGTTGCTGGTATAAAAGCTACAGGTTCAGGGACGTCGGCAGGTGCAATGAAAGGTTTTACCTTTTTAAAAGCGACTGGTGCGAAAATTTTGGCTGTTAAAGCTACCCCTTATATAGTAGGAGCGGGAGTGGTGGGAGGTGCTGCGTATGGATCATATAAATTGTACCGGCATGTTGTCCCGACTGAGGAAGAAACAGAACGGAGGGAGCGGCAGAAAAGGCTTTTAATTGCGGAAGCTCAAGAAGAGCAAGAGCGAAAAAAACGCCAAAACAAGATTTTAATTGCCGAAGCGGAGGCTAGATTGGCGAGAGCTCAAACGATATTGGCCCAGGAAAGAGAAAAGATGGCACAAGCAGAGATTAAAGCAATAGAAGCGTCTATCTTGCTAAGAGCAAAACAATGTGAACATCAAAAAACGTTATTATCAAATAATTGAGCATGTTAAATTTTAACATATATCATTCATACTAGAGGTAAAAAATGAATTTTAAGCATATAGCATTAGTGTTATTTACGCTATTGCCAATGATGAGTATTTGCAATCAGGTTGAAAATCGGATTAAAGAGCTAAAAGAGGCCCAGGTTGCTAAGTCGCAAGATATATTAGAGACAATTGCTTTGGGTATTGAAAGAGCGAAAATTTATTTAAAAGAACGAAAGGTAGTTTTAGAGTTTTGGGAGTTGGGGAAAGAAGATTTGTTTAATGATTTTTTAGATGAACTTATAGAGGCTTTTTATTCTGGGAGGGATATTGAAGTTCTGATTGAGAGAAGTCTACTAAACAATGACACTAGGGCAGATTTAAAATTTTTGTTGATAGAGGTCGCTGTTGCAAAGTTTTTATATAGGCAGTCGCTCTCTCATTACGAGAAATTAGTCAATGAATTGACAGATGTTAATATTGAGTTGCATCGATTGCAGAAGGAAGCCATATAGATTTGATTATGAAGAATTAGGTTTTTTGTAATCATCGTCTCTTGTTTTTATCTTTATGATGCAGATATCATTCACATTTATTTATGTAGGGATAAAAAATGAATTTTAAGAATATGGCATTGATGCTATTACTATTGCCTGTAGCAAGTTTTGGCAATAAGATTCAGAAGCGCTTCGAAGAGCTTAGAAATGCTCAGGTTGCTAAGTCGCAGGAAGTATTAGAGGCGAGCAATTTAGTTGCTCAAAGAGCTGAGATTTATTTAACCAAAAGAAAAGCAGTTTTAAAATTTTGGGAGTCAAAAAAAGAAGGTTTACTTGATCCATTTTTAATTGAATTCACAAGGGCCTTTTATTGCGGTGGAGATATTGACGTTCTTATTGAGAAAAGTCCAGTGAATAAGGAAGATATTGAGGCGTTAAAATTTGCTCTTATGGGTACTGCTGCCGCAATATTTTTATATACAGAGGCGGTTTTTCAATATCGTACACGAGTCACTGAGTTAACTACTATCAATATAGAGTTAAATCGCTTAGAAGAGTAGCAAGCTCGCGTTTCAATTCCTGTAAATTGCGTGATTACAATGTTTGATTTATATGAAAAAAAGAGTATTGTTAAAATTTTAATTAATACATGAAATTTATGGGGCTAGAGAATGGAAAATAATTTTGAAAAAAATCAGCAACATCATGGTCATGATCACGGGTATGATGAGCATCACGATCATACTCTTATCGGTGAATTAGTCTGTCATTTGCCATATGCAGTTTTTTCGGTGGCAATTGGTTTAGCAGTGCTCAGTTTTTTAACCTATTTTACGATTGTAAGATCTATAGATGATGCATCGGTGCGCAACGGAGCAGGGGTCCTGTTTCATAGTTTTCACTTTATGCATATTCTATTTGCGTCTACGGGAACTTTAATCACCTATTTCCGATTTTCAAAAAACATGCTACAAGGCTTACTCGTTGGCATTATTTCATCAACAGTTTTCTGTACATTGTCGGATGCGGTAATTCCGTATTTGGCGGGTGAAGTTTTGGGAGTGAATATGTCCTTCCATTGGTGTTTCTTAACAGAGATGCATAATATTTTACCATTCTTATTCATTGGTCTTTTAAATGGAGTTGTGATGAGTCGTCATCACCCATCCAAGCAGGGCATGCTTTCTGTGCTTTCTCATTTTTTCCATATTTTAATTAGTTCATTCGCTTCGATTTTTTATCTTGTTTGGGGTGGATTTACTTGCTGGTATGCGAGCATTGGAATGGTATTCCTCTTTTTAATTATTGCAGTGGTGATTCCTTGTACATTGTCAGACGTCGTTATTCCTATGTTGTTTGCGAGAACTGGAACAAATCATGAGAAGCATTAAAATCGATCGAGTCAGTAAATTTTTTAATGGTGAACCGATTCTAAAAGAGTTGAGTCTCACTATTCCGAGTGGTAAGTTTTTTGCTATTCTTGGCCCCAGCGGCAGTGGCAAAACAACATTGTTACGACTTATTGCGGGTCTTGAGACGGCAGATTCAGGGCGGCTGTTTATCGGTAATCAAGATATTACTGATGTGCCGATCAATGAACGCAGAGTGAATACGGTGTTTCAAAATTATGCACTGTTTCCGCATATGAATGTGTTTGATAATGTTGCATATGCGCTTACGATAAAAAATGTGCCAAAGGATATTGTTGAGCGTCGTGTGGTGAAAATTTTGAAAACGGTACATTTAGAGCGGTATATTTATAAATCTATCCAACAGCTTTCTGGTGGGCAACAGCAACGAGTTGCTCTTGCTCGTGCAATCATTAATGAGCCGGATGTATTATTGTTAGACGAGCCATTAGCTGCGCTTGATTTAAAATTGCGTGAACAGATGTTGATAGAATTAATCGAGCTGCAAGATACGTTAAAAACAACGTTTGTGTATGTTACGCATGACCAATTTGAGGCGTTAACCGTTGCAGATTACATGGCGATTATGAACAAAAATGGTGAGATTGAACAGGTTGGTACTCCAAAAGAGATTTATGAATTTCCAACATCCACGTTTGTAGCGCAATTTGTTGGTGGTGCCAATATTTTATACGGCACAGTGAGATTGAGCTCTGGTGAGGCGGCTATACATATTCCTGAACTTGGTAGTTTGCCGATTTCATTAGATAGGAATAGTAATATGGCACATGAAGGTGCTTCGGTTGCGATGAGTATTCGTTCTGAAAAAATTGATATTAGTAAGACACCATTGACTGGGTTTTCTAATCATTTGCAAGGTACAGTTGAATCAATTGTATATCATGGCCGTTCGACGCAATATAACGTGCGTCTTTCACCGCAACATTTGGTGCAAGTGTTTGAGCAAAATGAAGAACATTTTGTTACCGAAACTATTGACTATGATGATCGAGTTCATTTGTATTGGCAAAAAGAAAATGTAGTGATGCTTGAAAAATAATGAGGGACTACGTATGAAAATGCGTGAACTATTTAATCAAGAATTTGCTTTTTTTATGTCGGTTCCCGCATTGCTGTGGCAGGTTGTCTTTTTTTACATACCTTTGGCGATTATTCTTTTTTCTGGGTTCGTAAAACAAGATGCGCATACGTTTTTTAGTAGTCTTACTCTGGAACATTTTAGTTCTTTTTTTGATCCTATTTATAGCGCAATTATTGCTCGATCCTTTCTTTTGGCATTAGTGAATGCATCATTATCTGTTTTGCTTGCTTATCCAGTTGCATATTATGTGGCCGGTGCAGCAGATCGTGTAAAAAATATTTTATTGTTTTTGTTGATACTTCCTTTTTGGACTAATTTTTTAGTACAGGTATATGCATGGTTTTTTGTTTTGGAGAAGCATGGACTGATCAATTCGGTACTTATGAAAATCGGTCTTATTTCACAACCGTTAATGCTACTTAATAATACGTTTGGCATATATATTGTTATGTTGTATTGCTACTTTCCCTTTGCGGTCATGCCAATATATTCAGTTTTGGAAAAGTTAGATAAACGGATGCTTGAAGCATCATATGATCTTGGTGCTACCTCATGGCAAACATTTCATCGTGTGATTTTACCGCTCTCATTTTCGGGAGTGAGTATTAGTTTTTTCTTAGTATTTATAGCCTCATTTGGTGAATTTGTTATTCCATCATTATTGGGTGGTGGTAAGCAGATGTACATTGGTACATTAATAACCCATTATTTTTTGGTTTCTCGTAATTATCATCTTGGGTCTGCATTTACCTTATTAACGGTATTAGTTTTGTTAGTAGGGGCAGCGTTACTTTATAGTTTTATTGGGCGTATCATAAAGAGATCAGGAGGCGCATAGCATATGGTACATCGATCGTCATTAGCACAATATTGTACATTATTGATTGTTGGGATTATGTATCTTTTTTTATATATACCCATTATCGTGTTGATGGTTTTTTCATTTAATAGCTCGGTGTTTCCTTATGTGTGGAAAGGGGCCACATTAGAATGGTATGCAGAATTATGGCGGTCATCGCAAGTGTGGGATGCATTGTATAATTCATTGTTGGTTGCCTGCATGACGGTTGTATTGAGTGTTGTTATGGGAGTATCATTTGTTTTATATGCGACCCGTAATTTTATGATGCGTGCTATGGTTGTTTTTTACGGTACGCTCGCAGCACCTGAAATTGTATTGGCAGTTGGGTTACTCAGTTTTTTTTCGTTATGTTCAATTGCTCCTGGTTTTATGACCCTTGTCGCAGCACATACTTTGCTTGGTTTAGGATATGTGGTACCAATTGTGTATGGCAGATATAGTGAGTTAAATTATGCATTGATTGAAGCTTCATTTGATTTAGGAGCAACTCGTTCTCAAACATATTGGCGCATTATTATTCCGCTCTTAAAGCCCTCGATTCTTGCTGCAGGATTACTTGTTTTTATTATTTCGCTTAATGATTTTGTCATATCCTTCTTTTGCTCAGGATCAGAAACTCAAACATTACCAATGTATATTTTTTCAATGATTCGATCAGGCACTACTCCCGTAGTGAATGTTCTTTCTACTGTGTTGATGGTGGTTAGTGGGTTATTAGTTTTATTATTCTTTTCGTTGCAAGTTAAAAAAACGGAAATATTGTCATGAAAAGATTGTATGGAGTTGTATATATTCGTACGTTGATTGTATTGTTTTGGGCATTGGTTCTTTTTTTATTTTTGATGTTGCCAGCTTTTTCACGTTTTTTTTATGAAAAAAAAAGTATAAGTATTTTGATTTGGCCTATGATTCTTGATACTACGGTATTGCGACAATTTGAAGCAGAAACTGGTATTAAGGTGTATGTGAATTATTATGAAAGTAATCCTGAATTGTATAGTAAGTTAACGAGCATTAAAGAGCATGGGTATGATTTAATCTCCCCGACAGATTATATGGTAGAGCTGTTAATTCAAGAAAAAATTGTACAAAAAATAGATGTATCAAAACTATCATTTATAGATGATATACGACCGGAATTCCGTAATTTATATTTTGACCCACGCAATGAATACTCTATTCCTTATTATGTTGGAGTTTTCGGATTAGGCATTAATAAACAGGTTATAAATCGTGATTTAGAGGGATTAGATTGGGATTTTGTTTTTGATACAAAACAAATTTCATATCCAATTTGTATGCCAGATGATCCGCGGCAAGTAGCTATGTTAGCGTCAAAATATATATTTGGCACTATAGATGCATTACGTAGTCCAGAAGCGATACAGCAAGTCCGTGATTTATTGATCGAACAGAAAAAATTTGTACAAGTATATTCAGAGGCTCGAGCAGATGAGTTGCTTGCATCAGGAAGTTGCCCAGTGGTAGTAGGTATAAGTTCTGATGTGTGGAAAGTGATGCGTGAAGATGAAAATATCACATTTGTTGTACCAAAGAGTGGCACCTTTGCATCATTAGAATTACTTACCATACCGCAATCAACAAAAAAAACAGATTTAGTCTATCAGTTATTAAACTTTTTATATCGCGCTGAAGTTCTGAAGCATAATAGTATCCGATATGGTTTTTGTCCTCCTTTGGTAACTGTTCCAGTTGAATCAAAAAATGTTTTATGTATCACTAGTGAACAGATGAGTAGCATGAGTTTTTTTAAAAATGTACTGTCAAATGATGAAATACAGGATTTATGGATATCTGTTTTATCATACTGAGATAAGTTGACATTACTTATAAAAAGATTTACAAAGTATTCAATAGTTATTAGATATATAAAAAAGGATGAAAGTAGGTCTTTTTTACCGCCTTTTTTATTAAACTTCCCGTGAATAATCAATGAAAAATGTGAGATGATATTTGGGTTTTTACTGTATAAAAGAAGGAGAATGAGTAGTAGATGAAATGTCCTAAATGGGGTTTATGTTTAGGTATCAGGAAGCAGTTTTAAATGAGTGGTTTAACTTGTATAAAAAGGGGCAGATAGCTATGAAGGATACCATACAAAATTATGCTGCGCAGATTTTTTTTGTATTGCTATGTTTGCAAATACCATTTGATGTATTAGCTTGTGATGATGTGGCGTTCGCAGATGTCGACGTTTATAATATGGATATTACAAAGGCAGATGTGACCTCTTGTGCATCAAAAAAAAATGCTTTAACGCAAGCAAATAATCTTATAAAAGCGTCGGGGATTCCCGGTATTTTAAAAGAACATTTTGCTAATGATTTGTGTTTAGCTGGTAGCGTCGATCAAATAGCGCAAAATGTAGTGCGGCTATTGCAAGATGCAGGATATATTTCAACGACGGTGGTTGATACATCACGAGTAGTGAATCTTGTCGCGCAAAATGTAAGCCAGATTATGCAAAATTTGACAACATTTGCAGCAGATATGGAAGCTACTTCGGGAGTAGGTAATAATACGGCAAGTATGGCAACAATCATGGCAGGAAACCTGTCACAGCTGTTGCAAGATGCAGGCTATATTTCAACTACGGTAATTGATGTATCGGTAGTGGTTAATTTGATTTCACAAAATTTGACTAATTTTATAGCTACCATGGATGTTACTTCTGGGGTGGTTGTAAATATTTCAGTATATGCGCAAGAGATAGCGCAAAATGTGGTGTGCTTGCTACAGGATGCAGGATATATCTCAAGTACGGTAACGAATATTTCAGAAGTTGTAGGATTAGTTTCATATAACTTAACAAATCTAACGCAAGATTTTACAGAAACGTCATCTGTGGTTGCACAGACCGCAGTCTGTGTGACGGAGACATCCGAAAATATTGTACATATCTTACAAGATGTTGGGTATCTTTCAAGTAATGTAACAGATATTTCAGAGGTTATAAGATGTGTTTCGCAGGCTTTGACAGCTCTTGTAGATAGTACGGCAGTAATGTCACAGACCGTTGTCGGCACTGCTGATTGTGTCCAGGTTGTTGCACAAAATGTGGCACGAGTGCTTAGAGATCTTGGATGTTTATCAAATAGTGTGACGGATATGTCAGCGATTGTAACAGTTATTGGACAATCTTTAGCGCAAGTTGCAGATAATATGGTAGGAACAACAGAGGTTGTTTGTACAACAAGTAGTAATGTGATACTAACGGCAGAACGAGTAGCATGTGTACTCAGAGATCTTGGTTATTTATCAAATGATGTAACGGATATGGCGCAAGTTGTTGAAGCTATTTCGCAGGTAGTAACAGGTCTTGTAGAAAGCATGTCAGAAACATCAGGTAAAGTTGCAGATACATTAGAGGTTGTTGATTGCATTCAGCAGGATGTTACCTGTCTTGTGCAGGGGCAGAGTGATATTTCACAGCAGTTGGTTTGCTTGTCTGAAGATGTGACAAGTGTATCAACAGCAGTGGAAGATCTTTCGCAAAGTGTGACCAGCCTTTCTCAAGATGTGATACAAGTTTCTCAAGAGATAGCAGATCTTTCGCAAGATTGTGCATGCTTATCAAATGATTTTATTCAGACCTGGACGACGCTATCCAGTGATTTTATTCAGACATGGACGACATTGTCTGATGATTTTTTACAAACATGGACGGTAATTGGTGATGTGGATGATTCTTCGGTAGAATTGGATGCATTTTGCACTGTAGAAGATATAGATAAAGCGGATATGAGTGTTGTTGCATGGTGCAAAACAATTGTACGGGCGTTATGGAGATTGCATAGCCGGGAATGTGTGTAAAATTAAGTGATATAAAGAGAGTAGTTATATTGTGATGGGAAAAAGATGTATAATAAAAAATTGTTTATAAGGGTTGCACTACTGTTTAATGTGGTATGTGCAACAAGCGCCTTGGCTGAGCAAGAAGTTGCATCTAGTAGATTTTATGAGCCAACAGGCTCACGAGGTCAAACATGGATTGAAGAAGCACTTTGTCAACTTGGACAGAAAATTGATGATATTGATGTTTGTTGTGAAGATCCATGTGCCTCTACGCCAGTTACAGAAGCGGTAATACTGACAGAAAGCGGTATTTATTGCCTTGCTAATGACATAACAGGGACAATGATTATTGCAGGATCAAGCATTACATTGAACTTAAACGGACATATAATATTTTCAGGTTCTGATGGAATTGCGATTGCATCAACTGCATCAGATGTTCGTATTAGAAATGGTTTTTTAAAAGGATCTGGATCAGATCGAGCTATCTTTATCAATGGTGCAACTGACGTGCGCATAGAAGATGTAAGTTGTGAAAGCTGGGACATAGGTATTTACGCACTGGATGCTACTACCGTTTCGGCTGATCGAGTTATGTGTAATGAGAATTGTACAGCAGGTATGTTATTTGAAAATAGTACTCCAGTTTTAGTTCGTAATAGTACGTTTAATGATAATCAGATAGGCGGATTTGCGACAGGCGACAGTAGTGTTGGATTTATTAATTGTTCTGCGTCAGGGCAGGTTTCTTCAGATTGCTTAAGACAGCGTCCTATTGATGATCTGTCTGCAATTGATCTTTTTAGAACAAAAAAACTAACGCGAACATGCATACAAAGCAACGAGCAAGTTGGGTTTTATTGTGCTGGTGCAACGGTATTATACCGCGATTGTTCGGCTTCGAACAATTTTATAGGTTTTTTGAGTGAGGGAGGTCAAACTGATTTCTTTAATTCCGTTGCTGAAAGTAACTGTCTAGGGTTTGTGCTTGAGAGCGATCGGCATACTTTAACAAATTGTTTAGCAGAAAATAACGTTGAAGCTGGATTTGCATCAGAGCCTTATTTGGGTGAAGTTATTTTCCGTGAATGTATTGCAAAGACGAACGCTGTATATGGTTTTTTAGAAGTGGATATAGCAACTGATAATGCAAAGAACATGTATTTAAACTGTGTTGCATGTAATAACGGCATTAACTATTCTCCTAACATTATAGCAGCCAATAACGCTCCAGTAACTACGTCGAAAGCCGCTCGTGGATTTGATAATATTGATTGTAGCTTGCCGGAACCACCAACATGTGCAGCAAAACAAGTTTCAGAACCACAAACATTGATAGAGCCCGGTATTTATTGTTTGACCAATGATATTTGTGGCACAATTTGCATTGAAGGATCAAGCATCACCTTAGATTTGAATGGATACACAATTCATGGTACGTGCGATAATAACGCTATTTGTGTTAAGTGTACGGATGAAGTGCGTATTAAAAATGGACGAGTAGAGGGTAGTTATTATGCTCATGCTGGTATTGATGTACGTGATTCTCTCAATGTGAGAATAGAAGATGTTACTTGCGAGGGTTGGTCTATCGGTATTAAAGTAAAATATAGTTCGCAAGTGGTTCTTGAACGCATTATTTCCAGTGACAATCAGCAAGGCGTAAATTGTAAGGAGGTTAATGGACTTATAATACGAAATTCTATTTTCGACTACAACTGTGAGAATGGGGTCTATGTACGATCCAATAGTCAAGCTGAGCTCGTTGGATGTTCTGCAAAGAATGAATTTACGGATCAAGCGGATGCAATTGCGTTTCATTGTGCTGATTCTAAAGTGTTGTTGCGTGATTGTTTTGCCGACGGATATGGTGTTGGATTTGGTGCAGAATGCAGCGGGAACGTTCAGATGTATAACTGTGTTGCAGAATGCAATACGGTATCAGGATTTTCAGTAGATGGCGATCAGATTTATTTAACAAACTGTGTTGCTACTAAAAACTATAACGGATTTGTGATGCCGTCGTCATATGATGGTAAAGTTACTTTGCGTGATTGCGTTGCAAATGCTAATGAAGAATTTGGATTTTTTGATGGAACTACTCCGACAGATGAATCAGATAATATGTATCTAAATTGCGTCGCTTGCGATAATGATACTAATTATTCTTTCAATATTATTCTTGCAAATAACGCGCCGGTTACTTCAGCGGCTAATGCACGTGGATTTGATAATATTGATTGTTCAGATTTTACACCTGATTTGCTATCTCATGTAATTGAAGTGTTACTTGGTTAGGATATTGGTGTTTAGCATAAGGAGGACGTAGAGTTTTGGAGTAATTGTATAGAAGGCGATGAGAGTCTCTTGTTGCATCTTTGTAATATGCATATGGAACAAGAGGTTGTGATGAGAATGTTTATAATATAAGGAAGTACAATGAATTATAAAAGCATGTTGCTAACAGGTGCTGTATTATTCTTTCATTTGGTAAATGCAACCGGTAATGTGAGCAATAAAGGGGTTGATGCTTCTCGGGCATCTAATGGAAAGGGTTTATCCTGTATTCAAGATACACTGTGTGCGCTTGTAGAAAAAGTTGATAATCTTGCGTCTTGCGAAGATAATACATGCGCAGCTACGGTAATTACGGAAGCACAATTATTATCAGACAGTGGTATTTATTGCTTGGGTAATGACGTAACAGGAACCATTATCATTACAGGATCAAGTATTACATTGAACTTGAACGGGCATGTAGTATTATCTGGTTCTGATGGAATTGCAGTTGCATCAACTGCATCAGATGTACGTATTAAAAATGGATTTGTACGAGGGTCTGGCGCCGATCGAGGTATATTTATTAATGGTGCAACTGACGTACGCATAGAAGATGTAACTTGTGAGAACTGGGAAAATGGTATTTACGCCCTTGATGCATTTACTGTTACATTGGATCGCGTGATGTGTAATGAAAACGAAGTTGGTGTGTTATTTGAAAACAGTACAGCAGCCGTTGTTCGTAATAGTGCGTTTAATGATAACTTGCTTGGGACCCTTTCAATAAATGGTAGTATTGTTGAATTTATTAATTGTTCTGCGTTAGGCGAGATTGCCTCAGACTGCTTAAGACAACGAGCTGTTGTGGATCAGTCGGCTCTTAATCGGTTTGGCGGAAAAAATGCAATGCGAGCATGTACACAAAATAATGAGACAATTGGATTCGGTTGTGGTGATGCAACTGCACTCTATCGCGATTGTTCCGCATTTAATCTCTTTTTTGGTTTTATGGCTGAAGGTGGGCAAACCGATACCTTTAATTCAGTTGCTCAAGGCAGCTTCATAGGATTTGCTCTTTTTGGTGATAGACATACGCTTACAAATTGTTTAGCTGAAAATAACTTTGAAGCTGGATTTGCGTCAGAGACTTTTCAAGGTTCAGGTGAAGTTATATTCCGTGAGTGTGTGGCTAAAGGTAATTTTGGATATGGTTTTTTAGAAACGGACGTAGTAACTGATAATGTATCAAACATGTACTTAAATTGTGTTGCATGTAATAACGGTACTAACTATTCTCCTAATATTTTAGGTGCGAATAATGCGCCAGTCACTACACCGACAGCAGCTCGTGGTTTTGACAATATTGATTGTGATTTAAAAGAACCAGCAACATGTGCAGCAAAAATGGTTTCAGAACCACAAACACTTACAGAACCAGGTGTATATTGTTTGACTAACGATATTAGCGGGACGATTGTTATTGAAGGTTCAGGAATAACGTTAGATTTGAACGGTTATACTGTTTTTGCACAATTATTAAAAGCTGGTAATAACAATGGTATTAATATCAGCGATGTAGATGAAGTACGTATCAAAAATGGCCGTGTACAAGGCGCTGATAACTTCAATAGCAGCGGTATTTTTGTAACTAATTCTTCCAACGTGAGAATAGAAGATGTTACTTGTGAAGGTTGGACTATTGGTACTGAGATGGAATGTAGTTCTGAAGTAGTTTTGGATCGCGTATTTTCTAGTTATAACGATAATGGTGCAACATGTAATCATGTTACAGGGCTTGTGATACGCGATTCTATTTTTGATTACAACTCTGATAATGGGGTGTATTTAAATGGTGGTTCTCAAGGTGAGATTGTGCGATGTACTGGAACGGGAAATAATGACTTCCCAATTACAGATTTAGTAACATTGGGCGCAACTACTTTCCATGTTGATGAATCGCAAGTAATACTGCGTGATTGTTCAGCATCTGGTTATGTAATTGGTTTTTCTGTTACAGGATGCCGTTGTAGCGTAGACTTGTACAATTGCGTTGCAGAACAAAACTATGAAGGGTTTGTATTGGATGGTTTGCGAGCATGTGCGACAAATTGTGCTTCGAACAATAATGTTTTCAGTGGATTCTTTATGCCAGTAGATTGCGAAGGCGGTTTTGTTACACTACGCGATTGTTCAGCGATAAGTAACAGTAGTTTTGGATTTGTTGATTCTACTGTTCCTACTGATACATCAGTAAATATGTATTTAAACTGTGTCGCATGTCTTAATGGCATTAACTACTCACCTAATATTATTTTAGCAAATAATGCTCCGGTTACTTCAGCAGCGAACGCTCGTGGGTTTGACAATATAGATTGTAGCGATACAACTCCAGATTTGTTGGCAGCCGTGATTCAGTTATTACTTACATCATAATGGTTGAATAACTGATGATATGCTTTTTACGTTGTAATTGATTATTAAGCGCCCTTTGCAGATGTGAAGGGCGCTTAATAATACCAATTTAAGGATTTAAAAGGTGTATGTAGTACTAAAAAAAGGAGAAGGCATTATTACAGTTTTTGTTATGCGGTATTGATAAATTAGAATCAAAGGATGGCTAAAGATGAATTATAAAAATATTTTGTTGATGTCTGTTGTGTTGCTTTCTCATATGGTAAATGCAACCAGTAGTAATGTTGAGCAGGATGTTGCATCAAATAGATTTTGTGCGCCCAGTGGTGGAAAGGGTTTAGCGTGTATACAAGACACTATTTGTGAGCTAACAAATAAAATTGATGCTCTTGTATGCTGTGAAGACCTATGCGCAGCTACGGTAATTACGGAAGCACAAATATTATCAGAAAGTGGTATCTATTGCTTGGGTAATGACGTAACAGGAACCATTATCATTACAGGATCAAGCATTACATTGAACTTGAACGGGTATGTAGTATTATCTGGTTCTGATGGAATTGCAGTTGCATCAACCGCATCAGATGTGCGCATCCGTAATGGATCTGTACGAGGTTCTGGGGCCGATCGGGGTATATTTATTAATGGCGCAACTGACGTGCGCATAGAAGATGTAACCTGTGAGAACTGGGAGATCGGTATTTATGCCCTTGATGCATTCACTGTTACTTTTGACCACGTGATGTGTAACGACAACGGTACGGCAACAATCTTTGAAAATAGTGTTGGAGCTGTTGTTCGCAATAGTACCTTTAATAATAATGAATTTGGAGCGTTGGCAGTAAACGGTAGTATTGTTGAATTTATTAATTGTTCTGCATCAGGAGGAACTCAGATTTCTTCAGATTGTAGTCTAAGAGGACAAAGTGTCCCTGCTTTGCGAGTAATTAATCGTTTGAAAGCAAAAAATATGACGCGACGGGCTTCAAGCAATAGTTTGGTTGGGTTTCTTTGTGATAATGCGACTGCATTATATCGCGATTGTTCAGCATTTAATTTTGCGGTAGGTTTTACCAGTGAGTTTGGTCAAATTGACGCGTTTAATGCAGTAGCTGAAAGTTGTTGTATAGGATTTTCACCCATTGGAGACAGGGCCACTTTGACAAACTGTATAGCGGAAAATAATTTTGAAGCTGGATTTTTCTCAGGGACAGGCTTAGGTGAAGTTATTTTTCGTGAGTGCGTAGCAAAAGGTAATTTTGGATTTGGTTTTTTTGACGACACGCTGGGAACTGATAATGTATCAAACATGTACTTAAATTGTGTTGCATGCAATAACGGCACTAACTATTCTCCTAATATTATAGCTGCGAATAATGCGCCAGTTACTACTGCGATAGCTGCGCGTGGTTTTGATAATATTGATTGTGATCTTCCAGAACCAGCAACATGCGCAGCAAAAATGGTTTCAGAACCACAAACACTTACAGAACCAGGTGTGTATTGTTTGACTAACGATATTGTTGGAACGATTGTTATTGAAGGTTCAGGAATAACGTTAGATTTGAACGGTTATACTGTTATTGAGCAGTTGTTAAGAGCTACTGACAGTGCCATTTATGTCAACGATTCAGATGAAGTACGTATCAAAAATGGCCGTGTAGAAGGTGGTGACAATTTCAACAGCAGCGGTATTTATGTACGTGATTCTTACAATGTGAGAATTGAAGATGTAACGTGCGAAGGTTGGTACCGTGGTATTCGAGCAAAATATAGCTCTGAACTGGTTCTTGACCGCGTTATTTCAAGCTACAATTATGATGGTGTAAACTGCAAAGAAGTTACAGGGCTTGTGATACGCGATTCTATTTTCGATTACAACGCTAATAGTGGGGTGCATGTACGTCGTAATAGCCAAGGTGAGATTTTGCGATGTACTGGAACGGGAGATAATAACTTTCCAATTACAGATTTAGTAACATTTGGTGCAACTACTTTCCATGTTCATGAATCGCAAGTAATACTGCGTGAATGCTCAGCTACTGGTTATGTAATTGGTTTTTCTGCTAAAGGATGCCGTTCTAGCGTAGACTTGTATAATTGCGTTGCAGAGAGCAACTATGAAGGTTTTGTATTGGATGGTTCGCGAGTAAATGCAACGAATTGTGCTTCGAACAATAATGCTTTCAGTGGATTCTTTATGCCAGTAGATTGTGAAGGTGGTTTTGTCACACTACGCAATTGTTCAACGACAGGTAACAGTAGTTTTGGATTTCTTGATGCTACCCTTGTAGGATCAGTAAACATGTATTTAAACTGTGTTGCATGCGCCAATGGTATCAACTACTCACCTAATATCGTTTTAGCAAATAATGCTCCGGTTACTTCAGCAGCGAATGCTCGTGGATTTGCTAATGTAGATTGTAGTGATATGACTCCAGATTTATTGGCAGCCGTGATTCAGTTATTACTTATACCATAATGGTTGAATAACTGATGATATGTATTGTGCATTGTAGTTGATAATAAAATAAGCGCTCTTTGCCAATGCTAAGGGCGCTTATTTTATTATAAATTATAAGAATACAAAAAATGGATGTTGATCTTTTTAATAAACAAGGGCTCGGTGTATATCCTCCTTGTTTTAAAGGACATCATATGAATTTTTATAAAGGGATGAATCAAGATGAATTATAAAAATATAGTCGGTCTATTAATGTTGATGCTTTCTCATGCAGTATATACAACTGGCACGGTGACGAATGAGGATGCTCTTCGCTCTGCAGCATCTACACGAATATCTGGGACTGCAATTCAAAATGCATTGTGTGAGATGCTCAGTACCCTTGAGGATATGAAACGTACAGATGATTTGTGTAAAGCGACTGTGATTACGCAAGCGCAAGTGCTATCGGAAAGTGGTATTTACTGTTTGGGGAATGATGTAACCGGTACTATCTTTATTGCAGGATCAGGGATCACACTGAACTTAAATGGATATACCATATTTGCGGGCTCTGATGGAATTGCTGTTTCAGATACTGCATCAGACGTGCGTATTAAAAATGGGTTTATACAAGGCACAAGTGTTGATAGATTGAGCGAAGATAGAGGGATTTTTATTAGTGGCGCTCGTGATGTTCGCATAGCAGATGTAACATGCCAAAATTGGGCAATTGGGATTTATTTTGTAGATGCCACTGCTGGCACCCTTGATCGTGTAGTATGTGATAGAAATAGGGTTGGTTTTTTATGTGAGCAGTCTCTAGGGCTTGTTATTCGCAATAGTGTGTTCAGTGACAACGTTCTCAGAGGCGCCCAGAGCAGCTCTTGTAGCTCTGTAGAATTTATTAATTGTTCGGCATTTCATTCAAGTGGAGCTGATTCAGAAGTGATCGGGTTTTCATCTAATGGTGCAACAATAGTGTACCGTGATTGTACGGCATTTAATTTAGGTTTAGGTTTTATTGTTGATTTTGGGCGAGGTGATTTTTTTAATTGCGTTTCAAATGGCAACATTATAGGGTTTGAAGTTGATGGAGATGCAGCAACGGTGAACAATTGTGTTGCACAAGACAATATTGGGAGCGGATTTTTTTCAGTTCCTGATCAAGGTGAAGTTGTTTTTCGTAATTGTTTGGCAAAAGGAAATGGTATTGGTTTTGGAGAAGTAGGCGCTATAACGGATGACATCAAAAATATGTATCTCAACTGTATTGCGTGCAATAATGGTACTAATTATTCTTCTAACATTATTGCTTCAAATCATGCTCCTGTTACTTCAGCAGCGAATGCTCGCGGATTTGATAATGTAGATTGTAGCAATATGACTCCAGATCTACTAGCAGCAGCGATTCAGTTGTTGGTTGGAACTGTTCCTACAGATTTTATACCATAATAGTTACACAACTGCTGTTATGTATTTTAGTTAGATTATCAAGTGCCCTTTGCGGATTGTAAAAAGCGCTGATTGGTATGGTTTTTAAGGTTGTAAGTGTTATGTATTGATTTCTTTAAAAAAGAATGAGTAGCTTGTATCACAGTTATTGTTAAAAGATATTATATGAATTTTTATAAAAGGATGAATAAGTATGAGTTATAAAAATATGGTGGGAATATTAGCTTTTGTGCTTTGTCATGCAGTATATGCAACTGGCACTGTGATTAATGAAGATGCTGTGCGTTCTGAAGCATCTTCACGAATATCTGCGGCTGCAATTCAAAATGCATTGTGTGAAATTTTAAGTACGCTTGAGGATCTGAAATGTCCAGATGATTTGTGTGAAGCGACTGTGATTACCGAAGCACAAATATTATCTGAAAGCGGTGTTTACTGCTTGGGCAATGATGTAACGGGTACCATCTTTATTGCAGGATCGAGTATCACCTTGAATTTGAATGGACATATAGTTTTGTCTGGTTCTGATGGAATTGCCGTTGCATCAACAGCGCGAGATGTACGTATTCGCAACGGGATGGTACGAGGAGCAAGCGGGGAGGATAGAGGTATTTTTGTGAATGGCGCTACGGATGTTCGTATCGAAGATGTAACGTGTGAAAATTGGGAAACTGGGATTTATGTTCTTGATAGCTTTACCGTTACCTGTGATCGCGTAATCTGTAGTGATAATAGGGTTGAAGGTGCAAAGTTTGAAAATAGTACTGGAGTTGTTGTCCGTGATAGTGCTTTTAATGGGAGTAATATAGTTGGAGCATCAGTATTAAGTGGCAGCGCAGTTGAATTTATTAATTGCTCGTCAACATCTGGAGTTTCTACAGATTGCTTAAGGCAACTGAATGTTGCAGGTATGTCAGCAATTGATTTTTTGAGAGCAGGGAAAGGCACCGCTCGAGCTTGTTCGGCTATGCAAATTGGCTTCCTGTGCTTCGAGTCAGCAGTAATCTATCGTGATTGCACATCATTTACTTCTATTTTTGGGTTTCTTTGCGACGTGGGACAGACTGATGCCTTTAATTGCGTTGCTGAAGGCAACATCATAGGATTTTCCCTTGGGGGAGATAGGCATTCTTTGACGAACTGTTTGGCAGAAAATAATGCTGAAGTTGGATTTCTGTCCGCGCCTGCTCAAGGTGAAGTTATTTTCCGTGATTGTATAGCAAAAGGTAATCTTGGAAATGGTTTCTTCGAGGATGAAGTGGCGCCATCCGATGCTGTAAGCAATATGTATTTAAATTGTGTTGCATGTAACAATGGTATTAACTATTCTCCTAATATTATAGCAGCCAATAATGCCCCAGTTACTACACCGACAGCAGCTCGTGGATTTGACAATATTGATTGTAGTTTGAGTGAGCCGGCAACATGTGCAGCAAAAATGGTTTCAGAACCACAAACACTGACAGAGCCAGGGATCTATTGTCTAACTAATGATATTTTTGGAACAATTACCATTGCAGGCAACGGTATAACATTAGATTTGAACGGATATACAATTCATAATCAACCACTAAGAGTTTCTTGTGGAAATGATGGTATTTGTATGACTCGTGTAGATGGAATACGTATTAAAAACGGACGTGTAGAAGGTCCGTATACTGATAATATTGGTATTAGTATAAGTACGTGCTCTAATGTGACGATAGAAGATGTTGTTTGCGAAGGTTGGAACGCAGGTATTCAAATAGTATCAGGCATTGCAATAACTATTGATCGAGTTTCTGCAAGTTTTAACAATCAAGGCGTATCGTGTAGCCTTGCTAATGTTATAATGCGCGATTCTATTTTTGATTATAACTTTAATGACGGCGTATATATGACAGACATTTCTCAAGTGGAGCTTGTACGGTGTACTGCAACAGGGGATCCAGGAAACAACGTGCCTACTGATGTAATCACGTTTGGTCGAAGTGGGTTCCATGTAGCAGGCTTTGAAGTGGAAACAGTGTTTCGCGACTGCTCGGCCTTCATTTATCCAATTGGGTTCCTTGTAGAATGCCCTGCTCGTGTTGATATGTATAATTGTGTAGCAGAAAATACGTTTGAGGGATTTGTATTAGATGGTGTTCGAGTATATGCACTCAATTGTGCAGCAAATAATAGTTTTGTTGGGTTCCTTATGCCAGCGCGTTGCGACGACGGTTTTGTTACACTAAGAAATTGTTATGCGTCGGGCAATAGGGATTTTGGATTTTTAGATGAAAGCATTCCAACCGATACCTCTGTTAATATGTACTTAAATTGTGTGGCATGTAAAAATGGGACTAATTATTCTAGCAATATTATTGCATCCAATAATGCTCCAGTTGCCTCTGCAGCAACTGCCACTGGATATTCTAACGTAACCTGTTCTTAGAGTTATCCCTGCAGATATTTTCTCATTTGGTGATATTCGGCGCGCCCTTTACAGATGTAAAGGGCGCTTTTTTTAATGTTTTTCATTATATGTTGCTTATTGTAAAAAATAAGCAGTAATTTGTTTTCAGTTGTCGTTGGAAAATATTGTATCAATTATTATCAAGGGAAGAAGGTATATGAATTATAAAAAAAATATGGCAGTAGCGTTGGGTTTATTATTTTCTTGCGCGGTCTATGCGACTGATACTGCAGCCAAGAAGGATGGTTCTTCTACTCGAGCATCTGGAGCGGTAATTCAAAGCGCGCTGTGTGAAATTTTAAGAAAAATTGATGCACTGAGTGCTTGTGATAATGCATGTAGCGCTACAGTAATTACAGAGTCACAAATATTATCTGAAAGTGGCACCTATTGTTTAGGCAATGATGTTAATGGCACAATTTTTATTGTGGGATCAGGGATTACATTGGATTTAAATGGACACACTGTATTTGCGGGTTCTGATGGCATTGCTGTTTCAGATACTGCATCCAGTGTGCGTATTAAAAATGGATATTTAAAAGGCAATGGTTTTGGTAAGGATACTGTTGCAGTAGATAGAGGTATTTTTGTAAATGGTGCGCGAGAAGTTCGCATAGAAGATGTAATGTGTGAAGGGTGGGATCTTGGCATTTATTGTACGAATGTATCTACACTTTTGCTTGATCATGTGATGACCAATAACAATCAAACGGCAGGATTATTCTGTGAAAACAGTTCGTCTGCTCTTGTTCGTGATAGCATCTTTAATAGAAGTGCTGTTGGTGCATTGGTCACCGATGGCAGTGTTGTCGAATTTGTTAATTGTCTGGCGGCAATTGATTCTCAAGAACATGATCAACTAAGAAACACAGTAATAACAGTGGGCGCTGGATTTTTATCTGACGGCGCATCTGTAGTCTATCGCGATTGCAAGGCGTCAGGTACCGATATTGGATTTTCTTTTATGCAAGTATCGGATATCCCATCGGACTCTCTTAGAAAAGGTAGTGTTTCCAACAACAGAGCAGATTTCTTTAATTGTGTCGCCGAAGACAATGTTACCGGGTTTGAATTACATGGAGATCTTGCAACTTTAACAAATTGTATTGCGCAGGGGAATAGCAAAGCCGGCTTTGCATCATATCCGGATCAAGGTTCCGTGATTTTTCGTAATTGTGTATCAAAAGATAATAGTGTCTTTGGGTTTACAGAAGGGGGCATGATAACAACTGATATCTCTGGGCCTGCTCTTAATATGTATCTAAATTGTGTTGCATGTAACAATTTGATTAATTATTCGGATAATATTATTGCTGCAAATAATGCACCTGTGCGATCAGCAGCGGATGCAAGCGGGTTTGATAATGTTGATTGTAGCGCTGAGCCTGTTTAAGATTAGAGATCGTTGTTGTTAGCTGTGTAGGATCCATTGTTATAGGAGACGAACAAAGATGAATTATAAAAATATATTGTTAATGTCTGTTGCATTACTTTCTCAGGCAGTATGTGTAGTAAGTGCCTCGGTTGAGCAAGATGTTGTACCTAATAAATTGTATGAACTGACTGGTTCACGAGGTCAATCATGGATTGAAGATGCGATTTGCCAGCTTACAAATAAAATTGATGAAATTAAATGCTGTGAAGATCTCTGCAAAGCAACCGTAATTACAAAAGCAGAAATATTAACAGAGAGCGGTATCTATTGTTTAGCAAATAATGTAACAGGAACTATTGTCATCGCCGGATCAAGCATTACATTAAACTTGAATGGGTATACAGTATCTGCGGGTTCAGATGGCATTGCGGTTGCGCCGGCCGCATCTGACGTGCGTATTCGCAATGGATTTGTGCGTGGATCTGGAGCAGATCGAGGTATTTTTGTTGATGGCGCGTCTGACGTTCGCATAGAAGATGTAACGTGTGAAAATTGGGAAAATGGTATTTATGTTCTTAATGGCTTTACCATTACCTGTGATCGCGTAGCATGTACGGGAAACTGTGACGTGGGATTAACAGTTGAAAATAGTGTAGGCATTATTGCTCGCGATAGTACATTCAATCAAAATCTAGCTGGAGCATTATCATTAAACGGTAGTATTGCTGAATTTATTAATTGCTCTGCGGTAGGTCAAATATCTACGGATGTTATGAGGCAACGAGAGATTGTTAATCAATTTAGCGTTGATCTTTTAAGAAAAAAAAATGTAATGCGTGCCTGTGTAGATGGTAGTGGGCAAGCGGGATTTGTTTGCGCTAATGCGGAATCATTATATCGGGATTGTTCAGCATTTAACTGTGTGGTTGGCTTTGCAAATGAAGGCGGTCAAGTTGATGCGTTTAATTCAGTAGCAGAAAGTAATGTTTTAGGGTTTCTACTGAATGGTGATAAAAGTACAGTGACTAACTGTATAGCGGAAAATAATGCGGTGGCTGGATTTGTATCAGATCCTGACCAAGGTGAGGTTGTTTTTCGTGACTGTGTGGCAAAAGCTAATGGAGAGCATGGTTTTTTTGAATACGACGCGACAGTAACTGATAATGTAAACAACATGTATTTAAACTGTGTGTCATGCAACAATGGTATTAATTATTCGGCTAATATTATAGCAGCCAACAATGCCCCAGTAACTACGTCAGCAGCAGCACGTGGATTTGCGAATGTTGATTGTAGCTTGGATGAGCCAGCAACATGTGCAGCTATTCCAGTTTCTGAAGCACAAACACTTTCGCTCAGCGGAACGTATTGCTTAACCAATGACGTAACAGGAACGATTGTCATCACGGGATCAAGTATTACATTAAACTTGAATGGATATGCAGTATTATCTGGCTCTGATGGTATTTCAATTGCATCTTCGGCATCTGACGTGCGCATTAAAAACGGATCTGTACGTGGATCTGGAGCAGATCGAGGTATTTTTGTTAATGGTGCAACGGATGTTCGCATAGAAGAGGTAACCTGTGACAATTGGACTATCGGTATTTATTCTCTAAATGCTGTTACCGTGATCTTGGATAATGTGAATTGTAACAACAATACTACATCTTTCCAATGCGACAGTACGGAGGGAGCTATTGCTCGTAACACTACTTTTAGCAATAATTCTACTGGTGCGTTGGTATCTGTTAATAGTACTGCTGAATTTATTAATTGTTCAGCGTATAAAGTTCTTGAACTGAGAGGCCAGGGCATTGATGATGCTTCGTTGGTAGGTGTAACGAGCAAAAAGGTTATTTCTGAAAATCGAGCTCAGCCCATACCTTCAGCAGGTTTTTATTGTAACTTTTCTTCAATGACGATATATCGTGATTGTAGCGCAACATTTTTTGATAGCGGATTTGTGAACGATCAGGGCAGTGCTTCTGAGCATTTTAATTCGGTTGCAACGTCTTGTGATATAGGTTTTGAGTTGCATGGTGATAAGGCAACTCTTACTAACTGTATTGCACGAGATAATAGCCAAGCGGGATATTCATCATTTCCAGATGTTGGGGAGGTTATTTTCCGTGACTGTGTGGCGAAGGATAATGCCGAGTATGGCTTCCTTGAGGAAGGTCCAATAAGTGAAAATGTGCACAACATGTATTTGAATTGCGTTGCATGCAATAATGGCACCAATTATTCTTCCAATATTATAGCAGCAAATAATGCCCCCGTTACTTCAGCAGCAGCAGCGCGTGGATTTGGGAGCGTTGATTGTAGCTTGGATGAGCCGGCAACGTGCGCAGCTATTCCAGTTTCTGAAGCACAAACACTTTCGCTCAGCGGAACGTATTGCTTAACCAATGACGTAACAGGAACGATTGTCATCACGGGATCAAGTATTACATTAAACTTGAATGGGTATGCAGTATTATCTGGCTCTGATGGTATTTCAATTGCATCTTCGGCATCTGACGTGCGCATTAAAAACGGATCTGTACGTGGATCTGGAGCAGACCGAGGTATTTTTATTGATGGTGCACCGAGTGTTCGCATAGAAGATGTAACGTGTGAAAATTGGGAGAATGGTATTTATTTTGCCAATGTTGTTACAGGGGTGCTTAATAATGTTATCAGTAATAACAATAGTAGTAGTGGCGTCTACTGTAATAACAGTGTAGGGATTGTTATCCGCAACAGTATTTTTAATGATAATCGGGATGCGGGAGTACTGGCAGATAATGGAAGTGCTGTTGAATGTATTGCATGTTCTGCAACGGCCCATATTGTGGATTGTCTCAGGCAGCAGCAGGTTGAAGATAGTTTGAAACAGCGAGCCCACATTACGTGCTTTTCTGGACAGGTAGGATTTGAAAGTCTGAACTCAACGATGGTGGCCCGTAGCTGTTCTGCATCTACGTTATCGTCTGGTTTTTTTAGCAGTCTTGGTCAAAATGATCTCGCGGACTGTTTTGCGCAAGGTTGCTTATTCGGGTTTACTATTGGTGGGGATACGAGCACGGTAACAAATTGCGTTGCTGAAAAGAGCTTGGATTCTGGGTTTTTAACATCGCAAGATGGTGGTGAGGCTGTTTTCCGTGAATGTGTTGCGAAAGACAATATTCTGTATGGCTTTCAAGATGCTATTGTTTTGACTACCGATCTTCCAGTGAACATGTATTTAAACTGTGTTGCGTGTAATAATGGTACCAACTATTCTTCCAACATTGTAGCAGCAAATAATGCCCCAGTTACCTCAGCAGCAGCCGCTCGTGGATTTGAGAACGTTGATTGTACCCTGGATGATCCTGCACCATGTTGCTCAGATATGTGTCCACCTACCACCCCTCCGTGCGCAGCTACTCCAGTTTCGGAAGCACAAACGCTTACATTGAGTGGGACATATTGTTTAACTAATAATGTGGCGGGACCAATTAATATAGCAGGGGACAGTATAACGTTAGATTTAAATGGATATACCGTTACTGGAGCGCCACTTAAAGGTGCTTGTGCAGCACCGGCCATTTCGGTTGAGTCAGGAGTACGTGATGTTCGTATTAAAAATGGGCTGGTATCAAATGCTCCTACAGGTATTTGTATTCTTAATGCAGACTTTGTGAGAATAGAAGATGTGACGTGCGTATCGTGCGATATTGGTATTGATATGGAAGTTGGTAGCAATATTGTTCTTGATCGTGTAATAAGCAGCCAAAATTCTACATATGGTTTAAAAAGTTCAGTGGTTACTGGACTAACGGTTAGAAATTCCTCGTTTGATAATGATGGAGTAGCAGGAGTATATGTAACTCAAAGTACAGGAAATGAATTTATCAGCTGTAGTGCCGTAGGAGGAGTAACAGGCACGGAAGATTCATCAGGATTTGATACTGTTTTCAGTACCGTAGTATTCCGTAACTGTTTTGCTTCAGGTTATACATTTGGGTTCCAGATAGAATGTGACAGTTTTGTAAATATCGATAACGGTATTGCAGAAGGTTGCGAGACAGGATTTTTATTATACGGACTTGATGTATACCTTACAAATTGTACCGCTAGAGATAACAACATTGGATTTTATGTGCCTGTAGAATGCGAAGAGAATGGTAGGATGACGTTGCGTGGTTGTTATGCAAGCGGGAACACCGGGGGCTTTATTGATGATACAGTAGTGCCTACTGATACAACTCTGAATATGTATTTAAATTGTGTTGCATGTCATAATAGCGTTAACTATTCAGCGAATATTATTGCATCAATGAATGCTCCAGTAAGTGCGGTTTCGGATGCTACTGGGTTCGGCAACGCGGACTGTAGTATCCCAGGTCTTCATATAATTAGAAAACAAGCCAGGTAATCCACCAGTTCGACTAGATTTTGGGCGATATGATAATAACGGCACGATGTTTTACATCCGTAAAACATCGTGCCGTTATTTGTTTGTCTGGAGCCCATTAGCATGGTATATTAATTTTTTTACCCTTACATTCACTATTGTAATTATGGAGACATGTCAGAATGACGAAACAAACTTTTTACGTTACCACCCCTATTTATTATGTAACAGCTCGTCCGCATCTTGGTTCATTATATTCAACATTATTAGCGGATGTTGCAGCTCGTTGGAACCGTTTGCACGGTAAACAGGTATTTTTCTTAACGGGCACAGATGAGCATGGGCAAAAGGTAGCGGATGCTGCGCGACAGGTTGGTAAAGCGCCGCAAGAGTTTGTAGATAGTTTTATTCCCGCATATAAACATGCGTGGGATGCGTATGAGCTTGAATATACAGAGTTTATTCGTACCACTGATAGTTATCACGTGAAAGCCGTTCAAGGATGGCTGCAGCGGCTCATTGATACGGGTGATGTATATAAAGGAGCATATACTGGATGGTACTGTACTCCGTGTGAAACATTTGTGACGGAAAAAGAAGATAATACACACCAGGCGGGGCAAGCGCCAAAGCATGCGCTGTGTGGTCGTCCAACTCATGCGGTTTCAGAACAAACATATTTTTTTAAATTGTCTGCATACCAAGATAAATTATTACAGTTTTATGCAGATAACCCAAATTTTATTGTGCCAAAAGAACGAGCTAATGAAGTTATTAATTTTGTTAAAGCTGGATTGCATGATTTTTCACTTTCACGTACTACGGTTTCATGGGGAATTCCGTTTCCGAATGATCCAACCCATGTGACCTATGTTTGGGCAGATGCGCTTAACAATTATATTACCGCTATTGGCTATGGTGATAAAAATAAATTAGAAATGTTTAAAAAATGGTGGCCGGCCGATGTACAGATTCTCGGTAAAGACATTGTTCGGTTTCATGCAATATATTGGCCTGCATTTTTGATGGCTTCCGGATTGCCATTACCAAAGCAATTATTGGTACATGGATGGATTAAAGTTGGTGATCAAAAGATGTCTAAATCACTGGGAAATGTGATTGATCCGCTGACATTGCTCGAAAAATATGGTGCTGAGCCCGTGCGTTATTATTTAATGCGTAAAATGGCGATTACCCACGACAGTTCATTCACTATTGAGGACTTGGAGCAGACAATTACGGCTGATTTGGCAAATGATTTGGGAAATTTACTTAATCGTATGGTAGCTCTCGCCCATAAACATGCGATTATTGAGTTGCCAGTGCAGGATGTTTGGTTTGATAAGGCCATGGACTTACGGGATGATTGTTTGAATTTGTTGCAAGATTTTAGCAGTTATATGGATGAGTATCTGTATCACCGTGCGCTTGCGCGGATCTGTGAATTTATTCATAAGGTGAATATGTTTTTCCATTCTCAAGAGCCGTGGAAGTTGGTGCACACCGATCGTCAAAAGTTTATACAAATTTTGAGTGCAGTTGCGCACAGTTTGAAAGCAATAGCAATTTTACTGTGGCCAGTAATGCCACATAAAATGGAGCAATTGTTGGGCAGTATTGGTGTTACTTTGAAATTGCAAAATGGTTCGATTGAACAGTTAGAGTTAGGGCAATGGCGGCAATCATTTATGTTACATAAAATAGATACACTGTTTCAAAAACATGAGCCAGTGGTACAAGAGGTAATTATGCAAAAAGAAGAAATACAAAAAAATGATGTGGTCAGTAATGATAATGGCTATATAGCCATTGATGATTTTGTAAAAGTTGATTTGCGCGTTGGCACTATTATCAAATCGGAGCCGGTTCCAGGTTCAACCAAGATGCTTGTTTCTCAAATTGATTTTGGACCGCTTGGTATGCGCCAAATCCTTTCTGGCATTGCGCAATGGTATGAACCAAGTCAGTTAATTGGTAAGCAAGGAGTGTTTGTGGTTAATTTAAAGCCGCGCATGATGCTTGGATTAGAATCACAAGGCATGATGCTTCTTGCAAAATCGGGTGACCAGCTCAAAATGGCAACCGTTGCAGAGCCTGTTGCTAATGGTTCGCGACTGGCGTAACAAGTGTAATTGTAAATGGTCGAGGGTTCTGGAGATTAATCTTCAGAACCCTCGATCATTTTGTTTTTATTAAGGTTTTTAATACAGTCTAAAATGGTATACAGTCAAAGCCGTTTTATTGATGTAAACTGTCTAATTTTCGACGCAATCTGGCCTGAGCTGCAAGTTGCCTTGCCATTGGGGAATTATTAGACTTAAGAAAGCTGTCAAGCTCTCGTTTTGCTTGTTGGTTGTCTTTTCTGTTTTTCTGCCTGTCGTAATTGAATTCTAGGCCCCCCTGTAAGGCTTTTTGCGCTTCCTCAGCAGAAATATTCGGTTTTTTGCCTAATAAAGTTGTGAGTTGTTCAATGGCGAGTCTACCCATGACGTTTTCATCTGGATTTGCCGAAAGCAATGGGTTGCCGTAAAAAATTGTTAGCGTGGTAGTTGCAAGTATGAACATGTATTTCATAATTTTATACTTTGACTTAAATAAACACATTTTATAATCCAATACTATTGAGCTATAGTAGCCTGCGCATTCAGATTGTCAATAATCTGTGTAGTTTGTTGGTCAAATAACTATTTTTTATATCCACATGTTTTGTCATTACAAGATAGGGAAACGGTGCCATCTTTTGCGGTCTTTTTGACTAAAAATGGTAGCTTGCATTTTGGACACGGTTTTTCTTCTATCTCGCCAAAAATAGCGAATTTACATTTTGGATATGAGCTACATCCCCAGAAACTGCCTCCGCGCCAGCGTCGTTCTACGATATCGCCGCCGCATGATGGACAAGGGAAATTCGCTTTGTTCTGTTTGATATATTTACAGTCAGGGTATCCGGAGCAGGCGATGAATGTACCAAACTTACCACTCATTTGTCGTAATTGACTGCCACATTTTGGACATTTTTCATCTAAAAGTTGTGGCTTTTCAGTTTCTATTAGTTCGATTACTCCTTCTTCATTCCGTCTGAAGTTTGAAGTGAATGTGCAATCAGGGTATCCCATGCACCCCAAAAATTCGCCCGTTCTGCCAAATTTGATACTGAGTTTATTTTTTTTGCAGGTAGGGCAGTCCACATCAGTTACAATAGCCTGCTTTTTTGTGCTACCGTCTTTACTCTTGCCCGTAAACTTCTTTAACTCTTTTTGAAAACTTTTATAAAATGTATGTAAAAGTTTATCTCGTTCGAGCTCCCCGTTGGCAATTTTATCAAGATCGAGCTCCATATTTGCAGTAAATTTTATATCCATGATATCAGGGAAATTTTCCGTGAGCATAGTTGTTACTGCAAAGCCAAGTTCTGTCGGGGTAAATCTTTTTTTACTGTCTATCACCACGTATTTACGTGCTTGAATGGTGCTGAGTGTTGCTGAGTAGGTACTTGGTCTGCCAATACCTTCTTTTTCCATTTCTTTAATAAGCGATGCTTCAGAATATTTTGGAGGAGGTTGTGTGAAGTGTTGTTTTGGATCAAGTTTTTCAAGAGCAAGAGCATCTTTTTCTTTGAGCGTAGGAGGTAATACTACCTTATCTTCTTTTTCCTCTTTTTCATCATCATATACTTTCAAAAAACCATCAAAAATTAAGGTTGAACCGGTAACTTTAAACGTATACTTATCCGCAATAATAGTAACCTGTCGTTGTGCATATTCTGCTGGTTTCATTTGGCATGCAACAAATCGGCGCCAAATAAGTTCATATAAACGCGCAGCATCTTTTGGCGCATATCTTTTAACTTGTTCGGGGGTGATATTCACATCAACCGGTCTGATGGCTTCGTGTGCATCTTGCGTGGCTTCCTTGCCGGTTGTATAAATATTTGCTTTGGTTGGTAAATAATCTTTAGAAAAATGTTTTCCAATATATGATCGGGCTTGAGTAATTGCGCTTTCTGAGATTCGTTTAGAATCGGTACGCATGTAGGTGATTAACGCAACAGGTGTTGATTCATCTTCAAGCGGCATACCTTCATATAATTTTTGAGCGATTTGCATTGTTTTTTTAGCAGTAAAACCAAGTTGGTTAAAAGCGGCTTGTTGTATGGTACTGGTCATAAACGGCGCAACAGGATTTTTGATGCGCTTTTTATCAACAATAGAATCAATCGAATAATCAAGATCTTTGAGTTCTTTTAGAATCTCATTGGCCTGTTTTTCATTGTTAATTTCTGCTTTCTTTTTGCCAATGTGTGTTAAAGCAGCTTCAATTTTAGATTTTAGATGTTTAAAGATGCCGGTGATGCTCCAATATTCTTCTGGTTTAAAGCTGCGAATAGCCTCTTCTCGTTCGCAAACCAGGCGTAAAACTACCGATTGTACGCGACCAGCAGAGGTACCCGTAGCAACTTTTTTCCATAAAATAGGAGACACTTCATAACCTACCCAGCGATCAAGAATACGACGAGCTTGTTGTGCAGCGACTTTCTTTTCATCAATGTGCCCAGGGTTTTCCACCGCCTCGATAACAACTGGCTTGGTAATTTCGTTAAAGGAGATGCGGTGTATTTTTTTTGGATCTTTAACGACCTTTTCTATCTCTTTGCCAATATGCCATGCGATGATTTCTCCTTCACGGTCAGGATCGGGCGCAATATAGATATCATCAGAAGTAGAGGCCTGTTTGCAGATATCCGCAATAACTTTCTTCTTATCATCCAAAGTTACGTATTCAAGTTCAATAGAGTCGTCCTTCATGGTAATGCCCAGTTTTTTTGTCGGCAAATCCTTGATATGGCCGACGGTGGACATAATGACAAACTCTTTACCCAAGAACTTTTGGATAGTTTTTATTTTTGCGGGTGACTCTACAATTAACAGTTTTTTCATACTCTATACTTTTCGTTGGGGCATCCCTCTGCCCGTTCCTTGGCCATTTAAATGACACATTTTATAATAAATTTTGTTTCGCTTCTTGCAAGTTATCATTCATAATAAATCAAATATTTTCTAAATGTCAAACATTTTAAGGATTGGGGGGTAAAAAGTCTCATATATAGCATTTTTTTATCTGTTGGGCATGGGTAATGATGGTTCGATTGATCGGGACGGAGCTGGCTTTGGCCGTGTTTACGATAAAATCTCCAAAGGTTGTTTAGTATAATAAGAACGTAGGATGATGCAATTATTTAAGAAAGTAAAATAATATTGGATTTAAGGGAGGTTTTATTAGGAGAAGAGCCAATTTTGGATATTTTTGCTTTTATCATTGCTTGCGATTATGGAGAGACTCTTTAAAATAGAAGCGGTTAGTAGTGAATAAAAAAATAAAGGAATGTTAATGAATATAATGTCTGAATGGAAAGATTCATTATCGTTGTTGAAGCCAGCAAATTTAAAACTTTTTTTATTGGTCACGCTTAATACGCTGCGGCAAACATTTGTAGCGAGGTTGCGGTATTCTTGGCCTCTGATAGTGCTTTATAGCGCTACGGCTTTATTATTTTTATTTCCACCAAGAGCATCAGTGGGGGAAGTGTTTAAAGTGATTCAAGGGTACATTGTGCTTTTGGGTATGATTCTCTTAGCATATCAGAAGTATTCAATTTGGTTACGGTATTATTGTAGATTTGTCATCCTCTATTTGTTGCTTGGAATTCTGGGTTATCTTTTCCTGTTTGTTAATCCGAAAGCATATGAGGCTTCGTGGATTGTGATTGGGATACTTGTTTTGTTAGTTGAGTTTGTTATCGCAATGCGTCCATCGGTGGGTCTTAAAAATTATGAGTATTTTGATCAGTATGTTTTTCACAGTATAATTTCTGTTGCTTTACTGAATGGGATTTGGCAGTTGTACAGGACGTTGTACCAGGTATTAGTGTTACCGCACTCTATTGTTCTTAACAGCATGTTATTACTTGTTATAGCAATGATAAGTACATTTATGATTATGTTTTTTTTGGATGGTAAATTATCTCTTAAAAATTTACTGTGTTCAATATATAGAGCATTAAAAATGTTTTTTTATAATTTTCCTTTTATATGTTTATCATTGTTGTTGATAGAGGGTTTGTTATTAGGGTTTATGACATTGTTTCTTTATGTAGTTAGTTGGTTGCATCGACTTGTAAATCCAACTGAGTATCTTAATGTTTATACAGTACTTTTTATTGTTCCATTGTACCTATTCTTCTTTTGTATTGTCCTTTTTACTATCTGCTTCTTCGGTAATTTGTATGTTAAAAAATCGCAAGAGCAATATAAACTTTATTTTGATAAATAAGGAAGATTAATGAATATATGGTCTGAGTGGCAAGATTCATTGTCGTTACTGTATCCTGCGAATATAAAACTGTTTTTATTGGTGACGCTTAATACGCTGCGGCAAACCTTTGTGGTGTGGGTACGATATTATTGGTCTTTGATATTGTTATATAGCATATTTACGGCCTATGCCGTATCTCCTGGGCTTGGCAAAGACATTGATTATCTTGTGAATGGATTGCTGTTTTGGAGTGTACTAGTTGCTGTAGTACATCGAAAGTTTTTCGTATGGTTAGGGTACAATTTGCTAGTATTATTTTTGTGTTTATGGCTTAGTTTCTTGAAATGGATAAGTGTTGGCATATTGAAATTGACTAATGTGGAAACGTTTGATGTTTTCTTTATTACGATTGGGGCGCTTGTCTTATTAGTAGGCTTTATTATAGCAATGCGTCCGTCAGTAGGTCTTAAAAATTATCAGTATTTTGACCAATATGTTTTTCACAGCATGATCTCTGTTGCTTTGTTATATGGGATTATGCAGTTGTACGGGACAATATATTCGCCAGATTACGCTGTTAGTACCTTAATCTTATTTATGATTATGGCAGTTGTGAGCCTATTTTCGATTATGTTTTTTTTGGATGGCAAAGTATCGATTAAAAATGTACTATGCTCCATCTATAGAGCATTAAAAATGTTTTTCTATAATCTTCCTTTTATATGTATATCATTGTTATTGGGATTTGCGTTGTTTTTAGCAGTAGGAATTTTGTTTATTGCCGCGGTGTATGGTCTTGGTTTATTAGCAAATACAGCTATGTATCATAGAGTTTCTAATGGGCTTATTAATGTCGTTTTTCCATTCTATCATGTTTGTGCAGCTTTATGTGGCATCTGTTTCTTCGGTAATTTGTATGTTAAAAAATCGCAAGAGCAATATAAACTTTATTTTGATAAATAAGGAAGATTAATGAACATACTGTCTGAATGGAAAGATTCATTATCCTTATTATATCCTGCAAATATAAAACTGTTCTTATTGGTCACGCTTAATACGCTGCGGCAAACCTTTGTGGTTTGGATTCGATATTATTGGTCCTTCATCTTGTTATATAGCGTATTTGCGGTTTCTGTTTTGTTTCCAGAGTTTGGTCTGGTAGAACTTGGATATGGATTGTTGTTTTGGGGTACGATTATTCTAACCTATCAAAAGTTTTCAATGTGGTTGCTATATTACTGGATGTTGTTGTTGCTGGTTTGGTTTCTTTTACCATTGAGACTGATTAATGTAAAAGAGTTTGAATCTTTTTTGATTACGATTGGACTCCTGATTTTATTAGTAGAATTCATTATCGGAATGCGTCCTTCGGTGGGACTTAAAAATTATGAGTATTTTGATCAGTATGCTTTTCATAGCATAATCTCTGTTGCTTTATTATATGGAGTTTGGCAGTTGTGCGGGGCAATGTATTCACCGAATTACGCAGGCACTGTTTTTATCTTGTTATTGATGGTTATGGCAGTTTTGAGTATGTTTACGATTATGTTTTTTTTGGATGGCAAAGTATCTATTAAAAATTTATTATGCTCAATCTATAGAGCATTAAAAATGTTTCTTTATAATCTTCCGTTTATATGCTTATTATTGTTGTTAGGAAGTGTAGCATTTTTAGCGATCAGTAAGTTATTTTTTGGCGTGGTGATCTGGTTGGCTAGCTTGGTAAATATAGCCATGTATCCTAATACAGTATTTTCTGATGTATTAATCTCGGCATTTCTTTTTTGTGTTGCTTTAGTTGCAATCTGTTTCTTTGGTAATTTATATGTTAAAAAATCGCAAGAGCAATATAAACTTTATTTTGATAAATAAGGAATCTAAATGAGAGTTGCTACTATTTTTGCCTTTCTTCATACCGTTATTTCTTCGATGTTATTTCTCATTTTGCTCGCAATTATATTTATACCATTGTTGATTTGTTTGTTGGTACCAGAAAAATATCGCTTTGATAATCCGGTGTTGTATTGGATTGGTAGTTTTTTTTATTGGGCATCGCTGAAAATTATGTTGGTGCCGATTAAAATAAAAGGGGAGTGTGGAATCCCGTATGATCCAGCGATTATAATTGCTAATCATGAATCTGCACTTGATATTCCTTTGCTTGGGGCGCTTATGCATGGACATCCGCATATTTGGTTAGCAACGAATCATCTTTTTAGATTGCCATTGTTTTCATTCTTTTTACCGCGTGCGACGGTGGTAGTTGATATAGAGTCTCCGACGAAAGGTATGCGCTCCTTACTGAAAGCGATAAATTTAGTAAAAAATAGACAAACTCATATTGTTCTGTTTCCCGAAGGAGGACGATATCAGGATGAGTTTGTGCACGATTTTTATAATGGTTTTGTGTTGCTTGCAAAAAGAACAGGAAAGCCGGTAATTCCAGTGCGCTTATTTAATGCAGGTAAAGTGTATCCCGTGCATTCTAATTTGATGGGGTGGCATACGGTAACGGTTGTGATAGGTAAACCATTTATCTATCAAGTTGAAGAAACGGATGAGCAGTTTAAGCAGCGTGTTGTTCAGTGGTTTGTTGATCAAAAAGAGGAACAGGCGTGAATTTGTCTTTGCATTTTACATACCCATTGGTTTTATATATTGGTATACCAGTTGTTTTGTTGTTTGCATTGATTCGGTGTAAGTATTACGCGGGATTTCGATATACCTATTCATTAGCATCATCATTGCATACGCATGGTGCTGTTTCGCATCATCCCTATAAAAAGATTTTGTATATTACGCGGTTAACTACATTACTCATGTTTGTTTTTTTGTTAGCCAAGCCACAACTAATTGATCCGAAATCAAATGTAGTAGTGAATGGTATTGACATTGTGTTGGTATTAGATATTTCAGGAAGTATGAATTTACCGCACCATGGGCACGATGAGCGTTCCCGTATTACGGTTGCAAAAGAAGAAGCGATTCGTTTTATAAAAAAGCGTACTAACGATGCAATAGGAATTGTTTTATTTGGTAATGATGCGTTAAGTCGTTGCCCGCTTACGGTTGATAAAAAGATTCTTACCGAGATAGTTCGTGATGTAGAGATTGGGCTGGTTAATCCAGAAGGAACGGTCATAGCGCAAGCAATTATAACTGCAGCGAATCGATTACGGTATTCAAAAGCGGCAAGTAAAATTATGATTTTGTTAACAGATGGTGAGCCGAGCGGAAATGATATAAATCCAGATATCGCTATTCAGGCTGCACAACAGTTAGGAATAAAAATTTATACCATAGGCATTGGTTCAGATATGCAGGATATGCGCACCCTTTTATTGGGATTCCCCGTGCAACATAGTTCATTTAATGTTGCATTGCTTGAACGATTTGCCCGTGAAACAGGAGGGAGATTTTTTCAGGCGAAAGATGCAAAGGATATGCGTATGATTTATGATACCATTGATGCATTGGAAAAAACGGAGATAGAATCATCTATTTTTAGCACCTGTTATGATTGGTTTATACCGTTTGTCTGCATAGCTGCAGCATTATTGTTTTTTGAATTGTGTATGACAACATTTATTTGGTTTGGCGTATAAATATGAATATAGGAATTACGTGGGGAGCATTAGATCGTCTTATATGGTCTCCAATATTAGTAGTGGTTGCGATTTTGCTAATATACCGATTGTATAAAACGAAAATGGTAGTTCGTTTGCTTGCGGTACTGCAGCATGAATCTCGACTACTACTTGGTTTTTCTCAGAAAAAAATGAAGCTTAAAGCATTGTTATTTTTTTTAGGTTCGGTTGCATTGTTTCTTGTTGTATTAGAACCACAATGGAATAAAAAAGAGCATGTTGTTGCACAAGAAGGACGAGATCTTTTTATAGCATTAGATATTTCTCGAAGCATGCTTGTGCAAGATTGTAAGCCCGATCGTTTGAGCTGTGCAAAAGAAAAAATAAAATCATTGATCAAGTATCTTTCATGTGAGCGAATAGGCCTTATTTTATTTTCAGGATCTACCTTTGTGCAATGTCCTTTGACAGCAGATTATGGTGCATTTGAGATGTTTTTAAATCAGATTGATGTAGAAACAATTTCTTCTGGAACTACGGCTCTTGATGCGGCAATAAAAAAAGCAATTGCTGCATTTCAGACGACGCCAGATCAAAAAAATAGATTATTAGTTGTGTTTACTGATGGAGAAGATTTTTCGAGTAATCTTGCAGGAGTCAAACAACAAGCAGCACAAGTCGGTATGCATATTTTTACTATTGGTGTTGGCACAACGCAGGGAGCCCCTATTCCTTTGTTTGATGTGCGAGGCAATCACATGGGCCATCAACGTAATCAAAAAGGTGGCGTGGTCATCTCTCGTCTTAATGAAGATATTCTCCGTGCGCTGTCACTTGATTCTGGTGGCATTTATATTAAAATGACAGACGATGATTCTGACGTGCGCTCGCTTATATCGCACGTGAATCGTTTTGAAAAAGAGAAATTTGATGATAAGAAAATAGCATTATTTGAACAGCAATATCCTTATTTTATCGCGGGCAGTTTTGGTTTTTTTTTGATGGAATGGTTTCTATGATGAATCGCTTTGTGTTTATTATTCTATATTTGTTTTTGTTCTCATCTTTCCCCTTACATGCTCTCTTTGAACGTGATAAAGCTGCATATGCAGGTCAGCGTGCAGAATGGGAAAAAGCTCGTGAGATTTTAACGCCACTGGTGGTGAATAATGTTGATGATTTTGTTTTATTATATGATATGGGAGTTGCGTCATATAAAGTTGGCGATTATGAACATGCGCAAGGTTATTTTGATGCAGTAATTAATGCGCAGTCAATTACTGATCAATTAAAAGAACAAGCGTGTTTTAATGCAGGAAACAGTGCCGTTCAACGAAAACAACTCGATGATGCCATTGCCTATTATGAGCACGCATTATCTATCGTTCCTAATAATGAACGGACAAAGCACAACTTGGAGATTGTAAAAAAAATGCGTGATGAGCAAAAGAAAAAAAAAGAGCAAGAAAAAGAGCAGAACGACGAGCAGAAAAATAAAAATCAGGATAAACAAGAACAGCAAAAGGATCAGCAAGATAAAAAGCACGATGATAAACAACAAGATTCTTCAGGTAATGACGAACAACAGAATGATGCCCAGCGAGATCAAGATCGTAATGATGGAAATCAGCAAAAGAACAAGCAGAATCAACAGCCGGACCAGTCTGGATCAAACGAAGAACAGCACAGCAAGCAGCAGTCCGACCAAAACAAAGAACAAGGCGGAAATCCACAGAACCGGCAGAACAATGAAAAGAAACAGCAGCAACAACAGCAAGGGCAAAAGGATCTTGAAGGTGATTTGCAAGATAAGCCAGGTAATGAACATAAGAATCAAAATGAACATAAAACTCACAACCAAAATGAAAAGAACGATACACAAAATATAGCTAAAGACAGTAAACAGAATACGGCTGAACAAAAAAAAGAACAAGCTGATGCAGCTGCAGCAGGTAAACAGGGAGGACAAAAAATGGCAGCAGTGGAACGCACAGATGCATTAAATACGGTTGATGAGTGGCTTGCAACGATTTTAAAAAAGCGTGAAGAGGACGATGCGCAGTTAAATAAATGTATGATTAAGGCGGCAGTAGGAGAACAATTAGCGGGGCAAGATGGACAAAATTGTTGGTAAAATAGTATTACTCGTTTCATTGGTAATGCAATCTGTTGTGATGCATGCAGATGTGACATTACGAGCGCGAGATGCGAATGGAAAACCATTAGAACAGATTGTGATTGGGCGAGAATTTATTGTAGAGGTTGTATTAGATGGAGAGCATAGTCGTGTGCGCAATCCGATTGTTGATAACTTGAAATCATTGAATGTTGTAGCGCAATCAACACAGATGCAAACTATGAATGGAGTAACGACTGTTTCATATCGATATACGGTGATAGGAGAACCACTTGGAGTTCTGACCATTGGTCCAGTATATGTTGTGCATAATAATAAGAAGGTAGAATCTAACGTATTGACTGTTGCGGTGGTTGACCATCAACTTGAGCAATCTGATAGAACAATGGTAGATGATGAAGCTCTAGTTATGGTGCGATTAGTATGTGATAAAAAACAAGTGGTAGTTGGAGAGACCGTTCGCTGTTCGCTGCAGTATCTTTATAAGGATGAACGGGTTAATCTCATTGGGGTTGAAGAACCGAGATGGGGCAAGTGCCATGTGAATAAGCAGGGGGATTCTAGAGCTACGACTGAACTTGTTGATGGTGTTGAATATGATTGTCTGACAACGTCATGGGATATGCATGTCATGGAGCCAGGGACTGTTACTATCCCAGGAGTACGAGCAGATGTGCAGGTGCCAGTATCACCGAGAGATCGTTTTGATCAGTATTCTTTTTTCTTTAGAACGAGTCACCAAAAAAAACGATTATATTCTAATGCAGTAAACCTTATCGTTGATCCATTGCCTGAGTATAATGGCACTGTGCATGCAGTTGGATCGTTTTCTCAGTTGAAAGCATCATTAAAACCGACCGTTGCTAAAATAGGTGAAGGGATGGTGTTTTCTTTGTCTGCTCGATGGTCAAAATATTGTAATATTATTGAAGCGCCAACAATATTACAGATTCCTGAAGGGTTTACGTCATATGATTCAAAGCAATCTACTACGCATGTATCACCAGATGAAGGTGTTGTATCTTTTGAATATATTATGCAAGGTATGAAGCCGGGTGATTGGGAAATTCCATCGCAAACATTTACCTATTTTGATATAAAAACGCGCAATTATATAACGTTGAGTAGTGAGCCGTTATCAGTGACTATTCTTGGTACAGCGCTATCGAGAAAAAATGAGTTAGGCTCTTCAGCGGGTGCACAGCAGGTAGAAAGTGGTAATATTACTACTGCAAATGGGCAGTCTGATCAGCATAATGATATTCATTCTATTATTTCGAATGATATATGGTATAGCAGATCGGTGCGCGAAATTCCGCTGTCATTTTTTTTGCTGTTATTATTGGTGCCAATATTAGGGATTATTTTTTTTCTATTGCAGAGCATGTGGCTCTGGTATAAAGATAAAAATGAGTTAGTTATACGTAAAAAAAGAGGCTTTATGCTTGCTCGTCGCGCATTACAACAAGCAGAACAGCAGCATGCCGCGGGACAATTATATTTTATCTTTATACAGTTATTTGTTGCCCGTTTTGGATTACCAGAAAGCGCTCTTTCTCAGGATGTGATAGCAGAACGTTTGGCACGCGCAGGAATGTTGGTTGATGACATTCATGCATGGAACAGTTTTTTTTCTCAGATTGCAGAGTTGGTATTTTTTAATAAAACGATTGATGATCAATCGGCTATTGCATTATTTACGCAAGCACATGCATGGTTAACCGTATTTGAGCAAACGATATGAAACCAAACACGATTACTAATCAAGAGCTGTTTTTAACAGGTCACGCATTGTATAATGATCGTTTATATGATCAGGCGCTTGCGACGTATCAATTGATTTCTGATAAAGGTGCCGCAGCTTGGTTTAATATGGGTTGTTGCGCGTATCGGTTAAACAATTATCCAGAGGCCCGTTTGTATTGGAAGCGTGCAGAACGTCAAGCGCCAACATCATTGTATTATGATATACACTATAATATGCGTTTTTTAGATCAACAGCTTGGTTTGCCTGTTATTGCACCAGCTAAAATAGAGATAGTAAGCAATAAGATGCAGTATGTGCCATTTTGGGGATTGCAGCTACTGTTTTTATCGGTTTGGGTGTATTTTTTTTTACTAATAAAAAGATGGGCTTTGTATAGACGATATGGTACAGTTATAGCTCTTTTGTCTGTGCAGTTATTGTTGGGTTATCTGGTGTGGCATCGGTATCGTCAAATGCATGATGTGGTAGTGATTGCCAAAGAGTCGGTTATCTCTTTGTACGCGGGGGCAGATAAGAGATATCATGTAGTAGGGCAAGTGCCGAGCGCTGCGCAGATGCAACGACTTTGTAAATGTGGCGATTGGTATAAAGTCCAATATGGTGAACTGATAGGATGGACCCACAAAGATACTTGTTTTGATGTATGACGGATGTACGAAGTAGTGTAGAGAGTATCTAATATGTTAAATAACCTATGAATAGTATAAAAACTATTTTTTTTGTTTTTATTGCGTTTGTTATGACGATAACAACAGGCCTCTTATGGTTTGAGTATCGTTTTTTCAAACAAGAATCTAATAAGATGCAGATGATCCAGCAGGATTATCAGAATCATTTGACGGCAATTAAAAAGTTGTTTGTTGAATATGCATATCTTAAAGATCTTTTTGAGCAACGTGACGATAAAGACGAAAAAAAAAAAAGTAGTTACGACGAGCAATTGATGGCATATGCTCTGCCTCAAGATGCAAATATTTTTTCATCAGATAATCCTGATGATAGTGATGCCTTTTGTGTGCTCAATAGAGATGTGGAGCATTTGCATCATAAAACAGTGCAGTATTATACTAAGCAGGGATACAAAGACGTATTAGAGCATATCACGCCTGATATGTGGGCTGAGTATACTGATACCGTGCTTGAGAGATCTGTTATAAAACCACAGAAAAAAAAGAGAGCAAAAAAAGCGCAACGTCCGGTTGTTGCCGGTAAAGCGGCTCAAAAACCGAGACATGTAAATCAAAATGTTGCTCATGACATTAATTTATCATGGCCGATAAAGCGTTCAGATTTTTGGCTAAGTTCATTATTTGGTCCGCGTAAAAAAGCAAATGGATCTTCTGGGTATCATTATGGTATTGATATGGCTTCAGTAAAAGGAACTCCAGTGTATGTAGCAGCAGATGGTGTAGTAATTGAAGCGCGATATGCTTCAGGATATGGCAACACTATTTTGGTAGCACATACTAATAAATATCGTACGCGGTATGCTCATCTTGATAAAATTTTGGTACGGGTGGGTATGAAAATTAAGCGGGGTGCGTTAATTGGACGAGTAGGCGATACCGGTTCAGTACGTAAACGAGGTGCGGATGCGTCACATTTACATTTTGAGCTTCATGCTTTTGGTACACAGGTAAATCCGTTGTATTTTTTAAGTTGATAAATATACAAGATTAGTTACGTTATAGGTAGTAGAAATGCTGAATAATAGAAGGATTATATATGAATATACAGCAACAAGAACAGAGTTGGGGTTCACTCTTTAAAGAATTAGCGCTACTGCTTTTTATCGTTTTTCTTGTGCGAACATTTGGATTTGGTTTATACCAAGTGCCAACCGGTTCAATGGAAACAACGATGTTAGTAGGAGAGCGATTCTTTGCGGACAAATTTACGTATCTATTTTCTAAACCACAACGGGGAGACATCATATCTTTTAATGATCCAACATTTGCATATTCAAAAAATCCAATAGTACGTACCTATCAAGAGTATGTGGGATGGCCAATATGGCCGTTTGGACCTGCCAACTGGACCAAGCGAGTAATTGGCATTCCGGGCGATCATGTAAAGGGAGTGATAGAAGATGGTAAACCGGTTGTGTATGTGAATGATAAAAAATTGGATGAACCGTATTTAAATAAATACCCATTGCTTGTTGTTAACGCAGAAGAGGGTGTGAGTGTTAAATCATATGATCCGAAAATATCAGATATGGATCAGCCATTTTATCGAATTCATCCGCAAGAACCTGTGTGTGTACGCCCAGATATTATGGTTGGAGAGGGAATAACGATTACTCCAGAAAGACGTATTTTAAAAGAGCCTGGTAAGCCGATTTCACCAATGTCCGGATGTTCTGCTCGTCGTAATGCAGGTTGGAATGGCACTGATGAATATGATGTAACTCTTGGCCAAGATAATTACTGGTTGATGGGAGACAATCGTCAAGGCAGCAAGGATTGTCGGGTGGTAGGCCCGATAGATGGGCGATTGATTCATGGAAAAATTGTGTTCCGTATATGGTCAGTTGATAGTGAAGAATCGTGGTGGATTGTCGATTTAATTAAGCATCCGGTCGATTTCTGGAGCCGTATGCGCTGGGGGCGTTTTTTTCAAAAGGTTAATTAATCCACTTTTTGTTGCAGATTTATAATGATGTGATACATTAATGGACATGAAATTGTTACTGATCACATAATTTTTAACTTATGATGTGAAATAACAGCTTTTTAAAAGGATTTGTTTGCACGTAACAGTGTAGCAATCGTAGTAAGGCGGCATAGCCAAGTGGTAAGGCGTGGGACTGCAAATCCCTGATCCCCGGTTCAAATCCGGGTGCCGCCTCCAAAGAATTGAAATTTGAAATAAAGTTGGTGTGCCGTGGTGGCGGAATTTGGTAGACGCAAAGGACTTAAAATCCTTCGGGTGTTATGCCTGTGCCGGTTCGAGTCCGGCCCTCGGCACCATATTTTTTTGTGAATGATGTTGGGTATGTTTTGTGAAGTAGTACAAAGTATATGCAATATTATTTGCGGGGAAAACAGTTAAATAAGATACGTAACAAAGGATCACTATGAACAAGGCGGATTTGGTTGAACAAATGGCGAAGGTAAGCAAATTACCTAAATCAGTATGTAAAGATGCTCTAGAAGCTTTTATCACTTCGGTAAGTGCTGCATTAAAGCAAAGCAAGCAAGTTGTATTGACTGGTTTTGGAACTTTTGCAGTTGCTGATCGTAAGAAAAGAACTGGTGTAAATCCTGCGACTGGTAAAAAAATTGAAATCGCAGCGAAAAAAGCGCCAAAGTTTAGAGCAGGAAAAGCATTGAAAGATGCGGTTAACAAATAAATTCTGATCTCTATATAAAAATTCAAGAGGACGTATCTTTTTAGGTACGTCCTCTTATTTTTTTGTAAATTATTGTTATTATGCTCATTCAATTGATATAAGAAGATATCTGGAATGCCAAAATTGTGAGATTGATTATAAAAGGAGAAATGTATGGAGTATAATGGTATAGATATGGAGTTAGCGCAGGGTGTAATGCCAGATTTTGGGATTGCTGATTCGGTGGATGTAATCAACATAGAAGTTGCTAACAATCCAGTAGAGCCAGGTTTTTTAAATAAAGTTCTTGATGTACTCTCTCCAAGCAAATTGATGCAAAAAATGAATCTGTCTAAAGAGATGCTCATGCAGATGGGTGTGGCAGTAGCAGTTGGATTTTTGATTGGTTTTCTTTTAAAAAAATATAGTAAAGTTGTTTTCGTTTTGGTTCTTCTCGGTTTTATTCTGTTTCTGTTACAGCATGGTGGCATATTTTCTATCACTGTGCATTGGGCAAAGATACGAGAACTTTTAAATATTCAGCCGATTGCGCTTTCAAATGAAACAGTTTTGGCGGATTATTGGGATTGGGTAAAGCATCATCTTGGATTAGTAGTTAGCTTTTCTGTAGGATGTGTTGCTGGATTGCGCTTAGCGTAAAAAGGAGATGAGCATATGGAAAGAGAAAAAACATTTGTGCAAGAACTGTGTGAGATTCTTGTTAGACACAATGTCCTTTCAACAGATGATATAACAAAGGTGCATGAATCATTTGAGGAATCATCAATTACTGAATTTGATAATTTTCTCATTGATGAGGGATTGGTTGATCGTGAGTATGTGTTAGCTGCATTATCAGAATATTATCATGTTCCTTATTTTGATATGGAAGGATTTTTTTTTAATTCATTTTTACTGCATAAATTTCCTAAAGATTTTTTATTACGGCATTTGATAATTCCGTTATCTGTTGATGATGATATTTTGATAATGGTTGCGGCAAATCCAAATTATCCGGGGCTTGAAAGTTTATGTAGAACATATGTATCATACGATGTTAACTTTTGGGTTGGTATTGGAACAGATGTTATTGGTACGGTTGAAGAATATTATGATGAATCATTAACTGAAGTTGATATACACGCAGATGATCCTATGTATGAACGTCATGAGCAGGATGAATATCGTGCATTATTGACAGAAACAGACGAAGAGGACGAATTGTAAATGAGCTTGCACATAACTGATCAAGAGCAACTTTCGATTATTCAGCTCGCTGATTTTATTCTTGATAGAGCGATTGAGCAATGCGCATCTGATATACATTTAGAATCAACCGAATCAGGGTTGCGCGTGCGGTATCGAGTTGATGGCATATTATATGATCAGCAAGTGATCGGTAAAGGAAGCATGCAGCAGTTATTATCACGATTGAAAGTGCTTGCGCGTATTGATATTACAGAGCGGCGTGTGCCACAAGATGGGAAATTTAGAGTAGTGCGCGATAATCATGAAATTGATTTGCGAGTCTCTACGTTTCCTTCTATTTATGGTGAAAAAATTGTGATACGTATTTTGGATCGCATGCACAATAATATTCGCCTTGAACAGCTTGGATTTGATGGTGCCATGCTAAACGTGTTTAAAAGTTTGATTCATCGTTCAAGTGGACTTTTTTTGGTAACTGGTCAAACGGGATCAGGAAAAACAACGACATTGTATGCAGCGCTTGCAGAGATAAATGCTACAGAGAAAAATATTATTACGTTAGAAGATCCAGTTGAATATAGCGTTGATGGTATTACGCAAGGGCAAATTCATCCTGAGGCTGGTTTTACCTTTGAAAAAGGAATGCGTGCATTATTGCGGCAGGACCCCGATATTATTATGGTCGGGGAGATTCGCGATAAGCAGACAGGACGTATTGCTATAGAAGCTGCGCTTACTGGTCACTTGGTTTTTTCTACGTTGCATACTAATGATGCGCCCGGTGCGATCATGCGGTTGATGGATATGGGGATTGAACCTTTTTTACTGAATGCGGCAATTACCGGTGTGTTAGCACAGCGACTTGCACGTAAAATTTGTAAAGAATGTCGAATCCCTGCTGAAGTTACGCAAGCGGAGCGGATCGTTCTTGATCGCTGTAATATTAATCCATCGCAGGTTTTTATTGGTAAAGGATGTAAAACCTGTTTTAATTTGGGGTATAAAGGGCGTACGGGAATATTTGAATTGTTGCAAATGACCAGCGAGTTGCGTGGGTTAATAGTTTCTAATCCTATGTTTGATGCAATTTATAATCAGGCGCACGCAGATGGTATGATGACATTTTTTGGTGATGCGCAAAAAAAATTAGAGGCAGGAGTAATCAGCGTACCAGAGCTCGTGCGAATACTATCGTGATACTCTATGATGTACAAAAAAGGGGGCGCTCAGACTGTAATAGCCTGAGCGCCCCCACTGCTTAATGGAGAAAGAGTTATTTCTTTTTAGGTTTAGCAGCGCTTGTTGCACCACCAATTCTAAACATGCCGGTGCCGCATTTTGGGCATTTACCCTTCATTGCCGGGCGTCCGTTTTTTAATACTACTTCTTTTGCATCCTTCATTTCAGCTTTTTTGCGACATTTAACGCAATATGCCTGTACTGCTTCTGCCATTATATATCCTTTTGGTAATGGGATGATTATTACTACTTCCGAATGAGTATAGGCAAGTTAGGTAAGCAGAATCTAGAGTTTGTATAGTCTATGTGAAACATCTTGAAAAAAGATCGTTATTTTTGTGGATTTTTTTTATAAATTTTTTGGTATACTGATGGTATCTTTGAAATTTCTGGGGGCGTACTGGTTTCGACGTATTGATGATGGTTTCAAAAGCATGTCGAGCGTTTACTGAGTGCTCGTAAAACAATTGGTTAAAAACATAAATGCAAACTCTAATCGAGATGCAGAACAGTTATTTAATACACCATATGCGAATACTGGCTTCTATGCCGGTGCAATTGGCGCTTAAATAGTTGTTACTTGTTGGCGGGGCGTGTCTATCAGCTCAGTCAACACGTATAATACAAGATAGAACTTGCAGGCGAGGTTTTTTAGTTGTGTAGCCTGATAAGTATCACAAAACTGGCTTATCTTAAATTTTGTGTTTTCGAGGATCTAGATAAGTATATTCGAAAACTAAGCATGTAGCGTTTGAAATTTGAAGCTTTGCGGACATGGGTTCGATTCCCATCGCCTCCACCAGTCATTTGTGAAGCAAATGCTTGGCAAGCCAGTTTTTCAAAAGTTTTAAAAATTTAAATAGACTCAAATAGCGACGTAAGCTGGCAAGCCAGTTTTTTCAAGGATCTACAAATTTGGAATGATTGGCATCCCAAGAAATTAAAAAAAGCGAATGGCGTTCTTGCCATTCGCTTTTTTCTGTTTAATACAATTTTTATGTAAGCCGGATAACGGTGATAACAGTCCCCTCTTGATTAGTTATGACCCGTATTCCTTTGTATTCGTACTGTTTGGTCATAGCTCTTTTCCCCGCAATACACTTTCCTTTTTTGATTACTCGTTCAACTGTCTTGGGAGAAATACCACGTGGTGTTATATACTTTATAAATTCAGATGACCCATAAGGATATCCTAAAGCAAGTGCCCGTCTTTCTAATTCTAATCGTACTGAAGTGATGTCTGGTGCCATGCGCTCGACGGCATGTTTTGTGTATAAGCGTCCATCAATGATGCGTTGTTCCATAGGATACCAGTGTTTCCATGTCTCTTGCCCATCAGAGCAACTGGTTATGGGTATCTGTCTACTGACATGACATGGTCGTGGGCAGGCGCGGAGTCGGGATTTGCATGGCGCATATCGCATGCTCGGGCGATTTGTTCGGGGGGCTGCTGTGCGTTGTCTGCTGTAATGAGATGCAGTTTCAATCGTTGTTGGGATGGAGATCAACACGTTGCAGAGGATAATCAGTACCACCAGTTTTTTTTGATTGTTCATTTTTTATCTCCTTAATTATTATGCATAGAAATTGCTATCTAAAAAATCTATGTTTTGTTCTGATCGATGTTCATCATGTGCTGTTAGTTTAGAGCGGGTTGTTTTTAGCTGATGTATGGTCATATATGCTTGCGCTATAAAAGATGCGGTTTGTTCGGTAATTTCAAGAGTGGAAGATTCCTCAAATTTCTGTTTAACGATTGCATACAGTACCATAATTTTGTGTATAAATTCCTGATATAGTGCCTTTCCTTGCGCAGGGTTTACGCAATATTGGATTGGTATATTACATAACTCATCTATCATTTTGCTCATGTAATGACCGACTTGGGATGCGCAATGATTTAATGATTTGGTTGTTTCGGTGGCAGGGATGGGATTACAGTGTGATTTAATAACACCTGATAAAGTTCCTGCAATAATCGCTTTTCCGTATTCCAGTAATACCCAACAAAAGTCATTGATAGTTTTTGCACGATCTACATAGCCAACGTTATTGTAGGTGTTTGATATATCAAAGAATGTAATGATAGTTTTAGTAAAATTATTAATGGACGGATGCCACGAGTACGTCTCATGTAATGCTGCAGTTTGATTGAGCATTTCAAGTAGCTCTTCATGCAGTTGCATTTGAATAGGGTTGCCTAAACAGTTGGTAAAATAGTGCGCAGGAATATTATTTTTACTAAGCAGGTAATGCACCGTTGCAGGTAGTTCATATGATTGCGGTAGTTGAGGGTGTTGATACGTAAGCATTTGGTTCATAGCATGGACCCGTTTTATCCAGCACATTTCTGTTCCGTAATTGTTGATAAATAGATAATCATAATCGATCATCGGCACGGTGATATCATCCAGTGTGTCTAGGCGCATGTGAGTTGTATCACGTGGAACAGTACGTTTCGGAGCACGATATTGTTTGCAAAGATCGTCGTCGGGGCTTATTTCTAATGTCCACATTCTGTGCATATCAATCAGGTGAGCAATGATGTCGATCATATCATCAAGAGATTCCAGCTGTGGGATTGCATCATGTTCATCGTGATAACAGCAGTATGCATAATCTACTTCTGTTGGGTACGTAGTTGTGTGAGTCGTCACTAAAGCTATTAGTGCGCACTGTATTATTATTCTTTTTATCAACATGTTTCTTCTTTTTTTATAATAATGAAATGGTAAATATGTCGGCACACTCTAAAAGGCGGTACAACCGTTTTTGTATATGTTCTATCTCTGACTGACCTCTTAAGCAATTATTATCAGCGTTGTACCATACCGGGATCATTCGTTGTGCATAATCCATAAAGCTGCGTAGTCCAACGCGATACCCTTCTTTCCCTTCATATGTTGTTATTTTTTCAGGGAATGCAAAGCCCATACCAAAAAGTCGCGGTGCAATAATGCCCGCTTCTGTAGCGGTGATCGGAGTTGTATCATTGATTTCTGGCAGGTTGTTTCGTTCAAAACCGATTGCATAAATTATTTTACTGCATAGTTCAATAGTTGCTTTTAGGGCTTCAGGACTGCTTTGAATGCGGGTCAGGTTTGCTGGTGGATTTTTTTCCAATACTTCCTGTGCCCATTGTGCGGTCATACCTTTTAAACCATCTAATGCATTAATTTTGTAATCCCCTTTATCAATGGTGTAAATAAGAGGAGAGTTATAGAGGTTATAAATATGCTTTACGGGAAAGGGCAGTTCTGATAAAAATTTAAGCAGCATGATTGCTGAATGTGAGCCACCAACAACACCAACGATATCGTCACTCGTTACTAATCGTTCGAGATTGTAAGGGTTTAGTGCAAGATCAAGAGAGATAATTTTATGCTGTTCATAATCAATCGTTTTTGGATGAGATCCTGTTGCAAGTATAACGTGATGAGCGCTTACAGATTCACCAGAGCAGGTAGTGATATACCAATTATCATTGGTAAAATAGAGTGACTCCATTGAATTTTGTATGGCACGTATTTGGGTACAGAGATAGGCAGTAATATCACGCAGGGGGTCAATAACAACTTGTAGGTTATCAAACGCGAGCGGGTTGAGACTATTTAATTTGTGTACTGTTTCAGCAGGACATTGTTGAAATGAATGGCATGCGTTTATAAATGCGATAAATTCATGAGTTGCATTATTTGACGTAACGTAGTCATAATAAGCTCCCATTCGTCCTACATTAAATTCTGGATCAATCCAGGTGAGTCGCTGCGGAGGGACTCCAATATCAAGGAGTATCCCAATTGCTGCAATACCAGCAGGACCAGCTCCCACAATGAGCCAGTCGGCATCGACCTCGTGCTGCGTATATCCTGGAGCTTCTGTGTAAGAATATGTGGCTTGTGCAATTAATAGGTAGGTAATAATAAAAAATAATCGTTTCATGATATTTGGGCTCCTTTCTCATTAAATCAATATGTTTAGTCATACCATACAAATAATGTTCTTGTGCTGTAAAGAGTTCTGTATGGCCGCGGGGGCTGTTTTCAAACTGTATTATTGGTGGTATAATTTTATGTATAGCCTGTCCAGGTCATGCCTGGGTTAGGCATAAAAAAGGTTATCTATTTAATAGGAGGTTATTCTATGAAAGTTTTATCAAAATGGTTTTTCATATTTTCTGTCGCATTGCTGGGCGGTAGCTTCATGCCTGGATTACGTGCAGCCGATGCGGAAAGGCAAGAAGAGCAAAAAAGCGTAGCTCAGCAAGAGATGTGTCCAGTGTGTCATGAAGATAATATGGGTGCAGGTATAGGGGGGAATGCCCGCGTTGAGCTTGCATGTAAGCATAAATTATGTGGGACTTGCTTTCAAGCTATTCGTAATTCGACATGTCCAATGTGTCGAGCGGCTATTGCAGTTCCTGATGAGGTTGCTGCAGGACCGGGAAACCGACTCCTGGAGGAGCAATTGCGGGGCGCTGAAGAACGAAATCTGGAATACCTCGTGCAAAACCAAGATGCAGAACGCATACAAAAAAGAATTGATAAATATGTTCTATTTAATGTACTGACCAGAATTATGGTTGTGGCTGGTTTTTATAAAAATTTAAATCTAACGATGCCAGCTGTATTGATAAAATTGTGTCTTATTATGTTTGCAGTAGATCGTCGAGATAGTACCTATTCTTTTAATCAATGGTATTCGATCGTGGAGCCGCATGTAGCGGCTTTATGGGTTGCGCTTCATCATATATATTCCATGGATGGTGCATCAATTGAAGTAGCAAAGCATTTCTTGGCGGCGATAGAAGTTCTCCCTCTATTTGATTCATTATCTAAGGTATTGGTTCGTAGATAATTATTATTTTTTACTGATTCTTGCTTTTAAAAAAATATATCAATTATCATGACCTTATATATAAGGGTTAGGGGACCATTGTAGGGATAATTTTGACCATTCTTTGAATGGTCTTTTTTATTTTACATGATTTTATTTTTTTTCTTGTTATAAGATGGGTGATATATGGTCATTATCTATTCTATAAGAAGGAGTATTGCAGTGAATTGTTTGAGTCGATCGTTGTTTATGAAAGTATGTGTTATGAGTGGGTTAATGATAGCACCATTATTTGGAGCTTTAAGAGATGATTTTTTTGACCTGTTAGTTGATGCTATTGATGTTACGGATCGTAGTTATAAAGTTGGATATGATGAACTGGTGCTTGATACCTATTATATTGTAGAAGATATAATCGCTGAGATGAGTAATTTTCATATGCTGTTTTCTCCAATACATGATCGTTCGCTGATAACTATGCAACGTTTGTTTGTGGCAATAGCTGATGAATTTTATCCGTTCTTACAAGATTATGAATACCTGTATGGATATTCTTTGTATGAAATTGCAGCATTGCGGGTGGTGTTATTAGATTTGTATGATGCAATGATTGTCGCAACAGTCTCAAGTCGGTTACGGTACGATCATGAGTTGGACGTGATCATTGAATTTTTAAATGGCACAGTGCTGGAGATGCGCCGATCATTATTGGATCTGTATTCGATAAGACGTGTGATAGATAATCTCGATCATGTACGGCATGTTGTCGCTACATTATGATGCAATTTTCAGTTTTTTATAAAAAATATTGCAAACCATTTTTTGCTTTAAGTACAGTGATTGTACACGTCATGAATGTTGCATAACGTGAACGGTAAGGGTCGCGGGGTAAACGTATGTGTGAAGCATCATTAGGGATTTATGGAGGTTATACAATCTATTCTATTTGTTGTTTGTTATGCCTTTTCTGCGTTAAGAATGATAATTTTTATGATGATAGTATAGAACTGCTTTAGTGTATGAATTAATGGTTTAAGGATGAGATATCATGTTTGGCATCTCATCCGTTTTTTTATTAAACCGTAGAAAATCTGGTCGCTTTGGATTGTTAATTGACTAAATAAGGGAAAGAGGTATCATCAGGGAGTTAATTATACAATAGTTATTTTGTTTTGTGAGTGAAAGGATTTCTCATGAATTATAATAAAAACCTCCTGTCTGCTTTTCTATTAGTAAATTGCGCATCTATTAATGCAGGTATGGCTCCAGTAGCAAAACCAGCAGAAAAAATAGCGCCAGTAAAATCATCAACTACAGAGGCCATTTCTATGGATGCCCTGCTTTCTAGTTCGCAAGTTACTGTTGACTTGAAAGTTCGTTATGTTAACACGATGGACGCAATGCAGATGTCGGCTCGTGGTAAAGAAGTGCAAAAAGAGCTTGAAGTTAAACGTGATGAATTAACTAATAAAGTAAAAAATGAAGAATCAAGAATTCAGCAAGCAGTTGCAATGTTCAAAAGCAAAGAATCAACGCTCAATAAAAACGCACGCAATGAGGAAGAAGCAAAAATAGTTAAGATGCAGCGTGAGTATGAAATGTTATTAAAGACATGTGAAGATGATTTGAAACTTGCAATGCAGCAAGCTACAGAAGCATTGAGCGTAGAATTAGAAAAAACAATTACAACGCTGGCGCAAAATAATAAGTACGATGTGGTGCAAGATGTATACACAGGTCGAACCGTTTATGCATCTGAACGTGCTATGATTACCAATGATTTGATCCAGTCAATGGACAAGCAGTTTGTGGCATCGAATAAAAAAGCACCTGCAAAAACAGCAGCGGCGACAGCGTAAAATAAAAACAAGTAAAAATGTAAAAAGGCGGTTATTCTTATAACCGTCTTTTTTTTGGCGATAATAAATAGCGTAGGTCAAGGATGTCTATGGAAATTCCATTAAATTGGGATATTAAAGCGATTATTGGACTTGGTAATCCAGGAAAAAAATATACCTATAATCGTCACAATATCGGTTTTTTAGTTGCGGATATGTTGGTGGATACTATTGCTGGATCATGGGTAGAACAATCAGTGATGCATACTGCAGAAATTCGCATGGGTATGAAAAAAATTATCGTGGTAAAGCCCCAGACATTTATGAATGATTCTGGTCGCGTTGTACCTCTCCTGCGCAAGCAAGGCATTGAAATCGGTCAAATATTGGTAGTGCATGATGAATTAGAGTTACCATTTGGTGCAGTAAAAACAAAGATGGGTGGTAGCGCCAAAGGTCATAATGGCTTGCGTTCCATTATACAAGCGGGTGGCATGGAGTTCATGCGTTTGCGGTGTGGCATTGGGCGACCACAGCACAGAGAAGCGGTGCCGGATTATGTGTTACAAAATTTTTCTGAACCAAAAGCTGATGTGGAGCAGATGATCTATGATGCGGTTGCTATGATTGAGCAGTTGGTTGGCAAATAAAATGTTTGTGGGACTTATGTTTCTTTTTAGAAAAAAATATGCTACAAAAGATCTTATTTTAAACGTTCTATAACAAAGGATCTTATTATGAAACACCATTATTCATCTTTTTTATTGTTGAGTTGTTTAGTAATATCGAATGTACAGTGCACTTCTGTACTGGATGCAGAGGGAAAGTTATCAACTTCAAGTCTTGTTACGGTCACGAATTACCGAACTGTTATGCAAGATGAGGAAGTGAAAAAAAATCCATTTCTAAAAGGGTCTGCTGAAGTCAGAAAAGCAACAGAAGAGCTTCTTAAAAAACAAGGTGCGGTTGCTGAGGCAGAATTCAATGCACTAGAAAAACAAGCAGAGTTAATGCTGACGGAAGAGAGACAAAATCAGTTGGTGAAAAATGGATTGCTTTTTGAAGCGTTGTGCCGTACCGGTGATTTTCCTGCGATGTTAGAGGTGTTTAATAATATGCCCGCAGAAGAATTAGGTAGAGCTCTCAAAGATGGTCTGCAAGCTTATGGACAGCTTAGTTTTGCAATCGTGAAATTGCTGTCAACGAAAACGCACGTTCCAGAAAAATTAAAACCGTTTGAAGCAGAAGTGGATGCAAAAGTTAAAGAGCAGTATGAGAAGCGCAAAAAAGATCGTGAAGGAATGAAAATGCTACGAGAAACTGGAATTATCAAATAATTATTATATTAAAAAAGGCCAACACACTCGTTGGCCTTTATCGTTACATACTATTTGAGCGGATACAAAATTACAAATCCACGTTAAGAATTGGATATTGCAGCCAATCTTGATAATCAAAATGCCACCATTCAGTAGGTAGCCCGACAAAGCCATGTTTTTCCATCACCGTTTCAAGTAGTTTTCTGTTACGAAGCACTTGTTCAGGAAGATCGAGGTAATTTCGGAACGCTTTCGGAGAAAAATGGCAGAAGTATGTACCCATATCCAGCTCAACATTATTGCTATCAACTAAAGTAAGATCTACAGCACATCCGCGATTATGACGAGCTCCCCCTTTTTTAGGATCAGCAATAAAATCTTCATTGGGCATCGCTTGCCATAGCTGAGCGGAAACTCTTGGTGGTCGATATCCATCCCAAATTTTTACGGTGTAGCCAAGGGTTGCAAATTCTTGCGCTGCGTTATTAAGAGCTTCTGCTACGGGTTTTATGAGTAAGCATTGATATGAGTTGTATAGTTTCTTTTTAGTAAAATTATCAGTGGTCGCAAACTTTAAATCGAGTTGTATGTTGGGATACAGTTTTTGTATATCGACCAGTTGTGCATCTTCAAAGTAACTCTGCACATCAGGATTGAGCTTTTTATAATCCACTTGTTTTGTAAGATGAGAGAAATCAAGTCCGCAGTAGGTATTCCACAATAAAACCACTTGATCTTTGCTTCTTGCATTATTGGCAATATCGGCAATAAGAGCGGCGATTGGTTTTGCAGAGTACGTTCCTTCAACGATAATATTTTCTGTCCCTTTTAGTAGTCGCGCTGCATCATCACCAGAGCGTAACCATTGGCCATACTCTGTACCACAAAAATCTTTGTTGATAATCATCTGATTGCGGGGAAACGATACCAATGGAACTGTAGAAGAATAACTGTTTAGTAGCTCGTTAATTTGGATAAACAGTTTTCTTATATAATGTTTATAGGCATCTTCTACTTCTTCTGGTTCTACCAGAACAGCCACTACTTTTGATTGTATGTTTGCAAGCGTAAGTCCTAACAAAAGTCCTGCAGTGGTGCCGCAGCTGCCAGTCGGAACATATATAAAATCTGGCTCAGGCATGCTACCATTTTTAATCTGTTCTTTTAGTTCAAACGCCGCATTTACAAAGCCTAAAGCGCCAAGAGGGTTTGATCCGCCGGTTGGAATAAAATATGCATTTTTATTGTTTTCCAGCATAGCTTCTAAAGCTGCTTGTCTATCTTTATGAGAAGGGAAAATGGTAGTTATAGCATTAAAATAATAATCTAAAAGAAGGTTCTGACGTACTACAGGTGAATTAGGTTGATGCTTTAACATCAGCGTGCAATTGAGCCCTAACTGTTTGCAGTAGCATGCAGTAGCAAGTCCATGATTTGTGCCGGTGCACCCAAAGGTGATGACATCGGTTGCGTTTTGATCTATTGCATCTGCAAGTAAAAACTCTAATTTACGAACTTTGTTACCGCCATAAAGATCTTGCGATCCGGTCAGGTCATCACGTTTTATAAAAATGGAGTTATAGTCTAACGCTTTTTCTAAGCCGTTACATCGCTGTATTGGTGTTGGTAGGTTTGCAAGTGCTACATATTGAATTTTAGATGTAAGATCGGGAAATGCATCGAAAAGTGGTATTGCATGTGCGGTAAAAGATATGAGGAGGGAGAGTATGATGGTATATAATTTCATAATGTTCCTTTTTCAGTTTCTATTGTTTTCTTCTTCATATCCTAAATCTTCTAGATATAAAGGCATGGTCGGCAACATTGCCTTTTTTAGGCAGGCAAGATGACAGGAATAGTATTGTTCAGGTGGTTTATTCTCTTGATCATCATTTGGCATAATGCTGATAGCAGATGGATCAACAGGTGATGTCAGTATGTTCGTTTTACAAAAACAACATACATATTTTACCGTGGATATTTTTTCTGCAGTAAATAGTTTATGAATACTATTTTTTATACGCGACCATAGTGAAGTTGATGCAGCTAATTGATTGTTTATGCATTCAAGATGGCACCAAAAAAATTGATTACGCATCTTATCTTGCTCTTTATCGATATTAATTACAACATTGAGGCAGCAAGGATCACATGGAGAGGGAGCAAGATCCTCTTCGCAAAAGCAGCATTGAAATTTTAATGATTCTTCATTCAGTTCTATTGTTTCTTCACCAAGCGTGATTTTCATTTTCCTTCCTTTGCTATGAAGTTATACATGTTTGCTTGATTGTGTTTTATTTTATGCAGATCATAGTATAAAAAAAAGAGGGCTACTGTGTAAATGGAGAATTTATGTATGATCACATGCAAAATGTGAGAGCTGCTCAGCTATTATTGGGGTTGTCTGCTTTTTAAGACATTCTAAATGGCAGCACAGTGAGCTTTTATGTTGTTTGCTTTCTTCTTTATCGATGTTACTGGTAAATCTTAGAGCACATACATTGCTGTCGTCGCAAGAGATTTTTCCCTCACAAAAGCAGCAGATACAAGTAAATATTATATTATTATTCATACCGATTCCTCTGAATTTTCGCCTTCTTCATGGTAATCTCCCAGATATGGCAGGTCAAAATATGCTTTTAGAGTTACTCGTTTTTCTACACATTTTACATGGCAAAAAAAATATTGATGACACTGCCGTGTGCCTTCAATAGGGATTTTAACATGCATACGACAGGGATCAATATGAGATGACATGATGGGTTTATCGCAAAAAAAACATTGATGTCCAATATTATATTCTTTGTAATAATGTTGGAGAGTTTTCTTGATATTAAAGGCGATTTCTTTGAGTCTGTGGTCTGAAATATATACATCTGGGTATCGTTCTAATTCCGCTTGCGATGGGGCAAGTAGATGGATAGCATTTGTTAATTCAGAAAAAGCTTGTACTTCGTCTGGTGTAAAATTTACTGCATTCGGATCATAGTAATTGACATATTCTTCACTGAAATTTTTGGCGTTGATTTGGTCGGATGTGTAGAGATTAAGTAATTGGTATAATGTTTTTTTATGATTGTTGTTTTTACTCAGTGTTTGCATAAATATCCTTTTTGCTTTGTGTGATAATATTGCATACATATACGTTAGTATGCTAAAAATGACCTGTATATTTTTATAAAATTTTAAAACTATTCAAATTAAGGAGAGTTGGAATGATCAAAAGAGTGTCGTTTTTATCGGTGGTACTTGCGGTATTTTGTAGCGCATCATTTGTGTCAGCTGGTAGTTGGCGCGTGCTTATGTACAGTGATTCAAGCGATAATTTAACGGATATGATTATGAAAAACATTACGGATATGATGCGGGGAAAGCCAAACGATTCGGTTGAATTTTTTTTGCAGTTGCATGCATATTACAATGTTGGATTACGATATAAAATCACCGATAAAGGTTTGCAATTTATAGAAGAAGTAGCGTTGAGCGATGATTCGTGTCAGGACTTTGTGGATGCAGCAACATGGGGTTTTGCTGGCCATACTGCTGATCATACTATGCTTATTTTTTCAAATCATGGTTGGGGTATTATGGATCCGCAATGGGATGAGCACGATCAGGCATACTATATAGACGGTGATGCATGTGCGGTGAGCTGCCCCGTTAATAAACATGCAATGATTGGTAATCATGTGCAACATAGAGGATTTATGTTTAATCACACCACAAAGGAGTACCTTACGAACCAAGATTTGGTGGCAGGGTTTGAAATTGCTACGCAGGATTGTTTAGGCGGTAAATCACTAGATGTATTGGCGTTTGATACTTGTATGGGGGGGATGATAGAAATTGCATATCAATTGGCTCCATTTGCGCGATATATGGTGGGGTGTCAAAGCTGCTCGTTGAAAGATGGATTTGATTATCAAGCATTAGCGGCAGTTCTTAATAGTGCTCATAATACACCGCGAACTGTTGCAGCGGGAATAGTGAATGGATGTGATGCATATTATGATGAACATGATGATTCTGGTCAGTATACCTATTCTGCATTTGATCTTATATACGTGTATGAAGTTTGTACGGCAATGAATACGTTGATTGATTATATGCGTCAGCTTCCAAATTGCCAGGAGGTATTTAATGCAACGCGGGTGTTGACGCCGCGTTTTTGCATTTGGCCAATCTATACAGATGTCATTGAATTTTTTGATATTTTTGTCCAGCAACTAGCATTATCAGGCCAGACGGATCAGTTATTTACGGTTATTGATGCACTACAGGGTTTAAAACAGGCGCACGATAAAATGATTATCACGTGTTGTGGCGGTTATAAAACAGCGGGGGTTGCAAATGGTTCTGCAATGTACTGTCCATTTAATTGCGTAGACGGTATGTATCAAACTACTTTGTTTGCCCAAGCATGCGGCTGGAGCGATTTGTTGTATGCAATGCAGGATCCACAGCAAGAAGCGATTAAGTGGGCTTGTGGTATGTAAGGTAATAAAAAAGAAAAGAATAATAAAAAGAGCCTGTGTTATAGCAGGCTCTTTTTATTACTCTTTTGATTGGCGTATGTATAGTTCGATATCTAAAGCAATAGGATATTCATTAAGATTGAAGTGTAAAATATGGCTATATGTAGCTAAAAAATCTAATAACATATCACAGCTTTGCAGGGAAAGCGTTTCACATTCAGCGGTAAATTCCTTGTACTGTTTTTGTTCTTCTGGGGTGAGGTGTTGTTTACCAGTAATAGTAACATTGTATATTTTTGTTGCATGGAATTCAGACGGAGTAGCACTTTCTGTCAGCTCGATAGCAAGTGATAATTTTGCTGTAGGTCCTTCTGGTGGAAATAGTGCAACAATGTTTCCATGTTTAATAATAATTCGGGCTAGGGATTGTTTGATGAGGTTTGCTAGATAATCCAATCCAGTAAAGAGCTGTTCTTTGTCTTCGATTTCAGATTTATTCATCTCTTTTAATAAAATTAATTTTGCCTCGTAAGAACCTTGAAAACTTAAAGGGCCATTTTTATAAAAAAATAGATCAGTTGGTTCTTGTTTGTGTGAATTAGTTGCATATAAAGGCGATAAAGGCGCAAAGAGAAGGGTGAAGAGGTAGGTTTTTATGAGAAATGATAATTGCATAGATACTCCTCAATAGTTTTTTAGATGAAATGACTGCTTACTATATTTATTATATCTAAAAGACTTGGAAAATATATTGTTAAAAAGGCCCACGGAGGTGAGCCTTTTGTAGTTATTAAGATATAGGTTGCATCTGCTTTATTTTAAGCGATTGATGGGTAGCAATATATACAACTGACACGACTCCAAGTGCATAACAGTAATAGACGTGCGGTACAATATTGAGTGGGGAAATGCCTGCAATACTGCTGGCAAGGAGGATTTGTGCGCCGTACGGGATTAATCCTTGAAATACACACGAAAAGATATCGAGCCATGCGGCGCTATAATGCGGCGGTATCTGATATTGTTTGGCTATATCACGTGCTATAACTCCGCTAAAAATAATTGCTATGGTATTGTTTGCAAATAAAAAGACAAAGATAGAAACGATAGCAGCAATAGCAAGTTGAGCATATTTTTGTGGATTGCGAGTTTTTGAAATCCATTGTGCAAGGTGAGTTGCAAAGGCATGAATATCTTTTCCTGCAAGTCCTGAAAGACCTCCAACCATTAATGAAAGGAGCATGATTTCATGCATGCTCGCAAATCCTTTTACTATATCGTTGCTAAAACTGAGCAGTGTATACCCATGATGGAGAGCGCCAACGCATCCGGCAAAGGCAAGAGAAGACATAAGTACAACAAAAACGTTGATGCCTGAAATGGCAAGAGCAATCAGTAATAAATACGGGGCAATAAGCAGGAGAGAATATGGTTGATGTGGAATCGCAATATCTGCATCTTGTACAAAGAATAAAATGATGAGTGTTACCATTGACGCAAAACAAGCGACAATCCCGTTTATCCGTAATTTTGCTTTCATATCAGCTTCTTGAGACATTACTGCAGCAATGGTTGTATCAGAAATGATTGACAAGTTATCACCAAACATTGCGCCTCCTACTACAGTTGCCATGCCAATTGGTGCTGAAAATGCACCTTGTTGAATCAGTCCTGCAGCAATGGGAGCAATGGTTGCAATAGTTCCCATGGATGTGCCGATTGCAGTTGAGATAAATGCAGCAGTTATAAAAAGCCCAATTAAGAGAAATTGTGGAGAGATAAGAGATAGTGCCAAGTTTATGGTGGCGTCTACGCTGCCGATTGCACTTGTTACCGTACTGAATGCCCCTGCAAGTATGAAAATGATACACATGGTGATAATGTCAGGATGACGCACGCCGTCAAGAAACTGGTTCATTTTTTGGTTGGTAGTGCCCTTATGAATGATCCATCCGAATATGATAGCGGGTAGAATCGCAACAGTCGGGGATAATTGATAGAAGGCATTATTGACTCCGGTATAAGAAAAATAAATGCCGCTGCCAACATAAGTAAAAACAAATAATAAAATGGGTAAAAAACTGATTAATATCATAGTACCTCAACGAATATGTTTAATTGCGAAAGTAATAAATTAGGTGTAAAGAGATACAAAATTATAGTCCCGAGCGGGACATAGAAGACATAGAAAGGAAAAGAACAGAATGTAATAACATATAATTATATCTCACATATAAAAGGTACTTGAATAGGATCGTACCATATTTTCTCGTTTTAACAATAGCATTGGGTAATATTTTTATTGTATGGTGAGCTATAGAGAGTATTATTGCATTGGTTATTTTGATTATAGTATGGTTATACAGTTTTCTATGAGAGAGCGAATAGTTTGATGGTCACGTCATAGCTCATTAGAGTTATGGCGGAGAGGAGGACGTATGAAGAAAAAATTGATTATTTCAGGCATGCTGCTAGTTTCGTTGGGCATTATCGGTTGTATATTTAGTGGCTTTGCCATGCCGCAATTACAACTTACATTAACCACAACCTCTTTTAATAATGGTGGAAAAATTCCGCAGCAATATAGTTGTGACGGAGAAAATATTTCTCCTGCATTAAGCTGGGAGGTTTCTGATGCAGCAGCAGTAAAAAGTTATGTATTAATTGTTGATGATCCAGATGCGCAAAAAGCTGTGGGTAAAACCTTCGTTCACTGGATTGCGCTTATGCCTGCAACCGTGACAGAGTTACCACAAGGTATATCAAGATCCGGTGCTCCTGCAAATGCTGTTAATCGCACTATTATTGAATTGCCTAATGATGATAATGAAGCTTGTTATAAAGGGCCATGCCCTCCACAAGGTAAGGGTGAGCATACTTATCAGTTTACATTGTTTGCAATGAATCTCTCTGTCGAAAAACTCTTGCAAAATAATGGATTAAAAGCCCCTTATACAGCGCAACAGTTTCAAAAAGTGATGCAAAAAAATATTGTAGCGCAAGCACAAATAACTGGGCGATATAGGCGGTGAAATCATTTGTAAAACGCAGTCCTTGTTCTTGCCTCCTTAAAAATCGTATTCAAACTCTATTTCAGACTCTGTTCTGCTACTCTTTAATTCGTAAATAATAAAATCAGAACATAACTCAACACAGGTTAAAACATAAAAACCCAAATCTACTAAATCATCACTGTTGGATATTTTTTTAAAAGGAGCAATAGGAACTATTGTTATAAAATCACCCGTCTGATTACATTCTATTATAATCTCCATCAAATAATTTTCTTTCATAGCATAAAAAGTTGCAGGAATTTCAGCTTTTAAAGATGTATAAATATAATCCTGCACTTGCGCAATGGGCGTTTGACTAAAATTTTTATCAGGAGAATATATACATCCACAACGAGCCCCATTCCAAATTATTGATTTAATATGCCTCTTAAAATCATATTCTGAATTTTCAATCTCAATTCTAGCTTTTACAATCATTAACGTTTCCCGTTTTCAATACTGTAATGTCCATAAACTTTCTATACAAAGACCAGCACACCATTTTAATAATAACCGTATATACCGATCAAAATTCACATGGCATGCGTCACGACCACTATTATAAAAAGGTCTTTCTCTTGAAGACCCAATTGACTCTAAAGAAAAACATATAGCATTCTCATCTTTTTTTTGAATTCTTATCCAAAATAAAACATCTTCAATATGCGCATGTAAAATTGGTCCGCCATCATAAATTATTTGGGGATCAGTCGATAATAAAAGCTCTGCTCCTTCTGCGGCGCTTAGATGGCGAAATGGCTCATAGTCTTCACCATCTCGATAAAAAAAAACCACTTCCAATTGCTTCCCGCGCTCAAGCATGTGTAAAATACTGTCCCTATTATAAGGAACTCCCAAGACAGCTTCAACTGCGTAACTCATACTCATCTCATTACCCTTCTACAAAAATAATATTTTTTTCATTGAACCAATCTTTCCAATGTCCAGGAATCGGCTGTTTTGAATGTATTTCAAAAATCTTACCGCACTCTCTTGCTATTTTAGCCTGCTCACCAAATATACCTCCCATCTTATTACCTGGATCACTAACTTTTTTTGCCCAATCAATATTTTTACATTCTATAAGCTTTGTCCTAGTGGCAATATCAAACTCTCGCCGCCCAGCACTTCCTATTAAGATTTTTCCTATTTCTACTATTTCTTCCCCTTTCTGCATCAAATCATACGCCTTTTCAATTTCGTACGCAGCGCCACGAGCAGTGCCCAATCCCCCAACTTTTCCACCTTTGTGCCCAGTTTTATATAAAGTCTCTAATAATTTTTCAGCACCTTCAATATTCTTTATTGCTTCCGCCGCTCTTTCCAATTTTGCAAGATCGCCAATAGCAGCATCCAACTCGGCAAATTTCGGTATTATATTACCAATATTTTTCCCGCCACCAGTAATTCCAGCAATTTTACTTTCTGTTTCAGCTGCTTTTTCAAAGATTTTTGTTGCTTCAAGCGTAGCTTCAACCTCAGCCCCACCTTCTGCACACATAAGCAAATGTTCCGTAGGCACGGTATTTGGGATTCTTTGCAACGCTTCTTTTATGTATGGAGCAACCTGCCTGCATAGCAAGCCAGCACCACGCAACAATTTATCGTATACAACGGGCGTCAAACATAATTCAACACCAAGTGATGTACACATTCTTAATTTTTCTGGAACCGACATTTTGCTGAGTTTATTATTTAAACGGTGACCGGCAGCCTCCAAGGCATCTCCCATCCGCACCAGTTTGTCTGTATATGCCTCTAATTCATCCTTTGGATAGTTATGTTTAACGCCAGCAAACTGCGACAATATCTGCGTCTCGCACTCATCACTAAAATATTCTGCATGCATAATAATATCTTCTATAAATGCAGCCGCTCTTTTGAGTGCGCCAGCTGCATGTTTGATTGTTGCACGAGGCTTAGTCGCTAAATCCCCTATTGAATATCCTATGGCTTTGATACCATCAAAAATGCCTCCCGTAAATGCCTGGGAGCACTCAAGCATATCCCAACAAAAATCTGCAATTGCACTGGCTTCTTTAATATCTCCACTTTTATTGCATGTTTGCGCATTGTTAGCAAAGCCGCACATTATAGATGAAAATTTATGTAGATTCGGTTGTACACTAAGCTCACCGAATGTATTGGTAATATCTATAATTTCTTCATGCTTTGCAGTGACTATTGCATTACCAAAACAGCTCACAAATTCTTGCGCATCTATATCCAAATCATGTAAGATCCTTATTGCTTTATTGTTCAATTCTCTGGTAACTAATATTGATACATCATTACCATTAATTACCGTCTGTACCGCTACAAATCCATTTCGTAGGTGCTGTAACCGATTTTTATTACCGCACTGCTGAGACTCTAGACAGTTATACTGGGTGCGTAACAGGTCTTGTATCATCTCCAGCTGTCTTATTTCTTCCTGCTTTTCTACTTCTTCTTGCAACAGCTTCTGCTCATATTCTTGTTGTTGCTTGCGCGCCGCTAATCTTGCCTCCTCGTCACGCCTATGCTGTTCCTGTACTGCACGTGCGTGGGCTGCTTGGTGATATGCAATAATCCTTGTTGTCTCGACAGCTATTTTTTCTCTTGCTTGCGCAGATAACTGGTTGCGTACTGATTCATCACGATTTATAAGATCCTGCACCGCGATTATGCATTGTTGATAATCAGGATACTGTTTAAGAAATTCCCAAAAGGCTGGATAATCATACAAGGGCCATTGTTGCACAATTGCATATCGACAACTATCATGCACATACCATTTAAACGTATCGCTACAACCAAAATATTTATATTCTGACCGCAAACTAACATCTTCATCTACTGAATATAAATCCGCAAATAGCGTCCCCAGCCCTTCCCAATAGGTCTGGAGCGTCCAGTGTGCACATGCGCGAGGATTATGCACTAAATGTAATGGATGAAATTGTATCAATGCTCCTGATGCATTATCACAATACACAGTAGGATAAAGATTGATTTCCTCCCGAGACAATTTTTGATATGCCAAATCCCTATAACTAATGATTTTGGCGCCATTTTTTATAAGTTCACGGTAGGCTGGAGAACTGTTATATAGCAGAGCTGCCTGACGGTGAGAGAGCTTACTAATATCAAGTGCACAATGTGAACGAGCGCGTGTAGAGTTTCTACACTTTGAAGATCCATCATGCGAAGATCCAGAGCCTCCCGGCCCCGTTATACAATAAAACCCAGGTGTTTGCGGCAGTCCATTTGGACCAATTTTTTTCTCTGCCTCTGTTGAGCAAAAAGAAACTGCACTCGTATGGTTATATGTTTCTGCGTAAGCAAAACAACTGAAAAACAATAAGAAAAAAACAAAAAAATTGTGTGCCATTGTTACCCCTTTCTCGCTCTCTCTTATTACCAATTAGAGTTGGTAATACCGGGCTAACCACACTAACGCCATTATTGCCATGATGCTATCTTCCGCGAGTGTGACATAGGTCATAGGAATTTTAAAAACGGCTCCTAAACATGCGCAGGTGATTGGGTTATTCTGTGTGAGTGCACGAATAACCCCAATACTATTTATGGTCATGAGAAATAAAGTGATCCAGTTAATGAGCGGCAGTTGGAAATGAAACAAATAACTTATTCCTAAACTAAGTTCAATAAAAGGATAGAGGTATGCGTATGCGCGTGAGCGTTGCGCAATGATGTCATACATACTATATGCATCAGCAAACTTACGCAGGTTACTTATTTTAAATAAGCTAAATATGATAAAAAATCCTGCCATGCAATCCAGCATGGCATTATTAACGTCAAAGCCATAAAAAAGTTGCTTTGCTACGGTAAACAAGATGATACTGCTGATTATGATGATAAGCGGTAAAAAGTTTTTTAGTGTGTACTGATTTGCTGTATGGTCGGTATGGTTCTGAGGTGTGTGATTCATATAATCTCCAATTTTGATATATAGATACCTATTACGGTAATACGTTATAGATTGGTGAGTAAGTAAATCAAGAAGATATGATCTAATCATGTAAAATGGGTTGTAACTATGAAACAGATAAAAAAGATAACGATAATTGGTAATGCAGGTTCTGGCAAATCAGTACTTGCACGTAAATTGCATACATTATTTCATCTTCCGGTGTATCATCTTGATCAATATTTTTGGAAACCGAATTGGGTAATGCCAGATCTTAACGAGTTTAAAATTGTGCATGATGAACTGTGCGAACGAGATGCATGGATTATTGAAGGGATGTGTTTGCCTCTTTTGGAATATCGAGTATCTCAAGCGGATATGATCATCTTTTTAGACATGCCGCGGTATCTTTGTTTTTGGCGAATATTTAAACGATTTACTTCTTATTATGGCCAAGAAACGCCAAGTAGCGCAAAACAATGTCCAGAAGCATTCAATTGGAATTTCTTACGATTTTTAACCGTAGTATGGAAGTTTAAGGGTCAAGATTTGCCCATGATCAAAGGGCTCCTTGATGCATACGCATCTAAAAAAATTGTATACACGTTACAATCGCAAGGGGAAATAGATCTGTTTTTAAAAATGGTTGGATCAAAAATAGAGTAATGTTGTTTTCTTATCGCTAGTATCGGTATATTCACAGAGTTATTTCGATTTGATTGTAGATATTATTATTTTATTATCCAGGGGGAGTGATGAAGTTACAAAAGATATTTACGTATATTTTAATGATTGCTTTGTATGGCGGAATGCCATTGTTTGGAATGCAAGCTGATCCTGCGGGTACGGAAGATATTTTTGATGCAATTGATGAAGGACGTATTGAGTCTGTAAAGTATTGGTTGGATCAAGGAGTGAATATTGAATCAATGGGTAAGTATGGTGATACGCCACTAAGGTCGGCGTCTAGTCATGGTAACAAGGAGATAGTTAGATTGTTGCTTGATAGAGGTGCCAAGATTGAAGCGGCGGATCAATCAGGTAGAACCGCATTGTTTACAGCGAGCTTTATCTTATTGCGGGGATTAGTTAAAGGTGATTTTTTAGGTACGATTAAATTATTGCTTGATAAAGGTGCCAACATAAATGTGAAGGATGCAGGGGGCCGGACTCCATTATCGGTAGCTGACGATTTAGCTATAACTAAATTGTTACTTGATAGAGGTGCGCAGTTTGATGATAAAGTTGCTGAAAAGATTTTTTCCAAAGTAATGGATGAAGATAATAGCGAATTATTACAATCGTTAGTAGCATCAGGTTTTAAGTTTGATGTTAATAAACCAAATGATCAAGGCGAAACGCCACTTATAGAATATGTTATTAATCCTAAAATTAATATTGTTGCGTGGTTAATAAAACACGGAGCAAATCCGCATATACAAGACAAAGCAGGATTTGACGTATTCGATTATGCACAAAATTCTCCAGAATTGCTTGCGATATTACGTAAGACGAAGTTTAAAGCGCCAACTCATGAACAACGAGCTGAAAACACAAGCGATACGAAAAAAGCAGTTCGTCGATTAGAAAAATTAGTTGGTCACCTTGCACCTAAACCTGCAAGTGAGAAAGAAGGTAAAAAAAGTGCAGAAAAATCAGTGAGTGCCATATTAAAAAAATTACCAATTCCAACAGAGGTACATTATGAACGATTTGCTGAAAAAATAGAGCAGGAATTCGGTGAAAAGAGCAAATATGGCAAACCGGGCTATACCGTAAAAAATGATCCAATTGCACAGCAATCTATTGCCGCAGAAAAGATTGCGTATCAACAGGGTAAATACGTTTTTTATCGATCCGAGCCAGGGGAATACAGGATATATGAGTTTTTTATTGAGGAATTATACAAGTTAATTCGTTTATTTGTTGATGACAATCGATTTAAATCTTTTATTTTTACCCGGTTTTTTAAAGATGCTGCGCGAATGCAGACAGTCAGGGAATACCTGAATACAAAGCCACCAAGAGAGTATAGCGAGATACGACAAGATTCTACTAAAAATGTTTTATTATCAGCTAACATTCCATTATTTGGCAATGTGGATATACCTGGTGAGTGCACATGGAATTACTTTGTTCAGAATGTGCAAGCGGGAGGGGCAGTAGAGCTATCGGTTATTTTTAAGCGTATTTTCGATAAATATGGTTTTGATCAGAGTTATATTGATCAATTATTGGCACTAAATACAGGGCTATTAAATGAGTATGCCTCATTACAGCAGATTATTATGCCAAGAAATTTGGTTGGTAAAGTAGCGATGTTTTCGATGTTTGATTACTGTAAACCGTTGTCAAAAGTTGGTGGACAAAAATGTTGGGATCCGAATACAGGTAATTCGCGTGTTGCAGATATTATTGATAAATATAGAGCTGGTGAAATTGAGGTTCATGACAGCATCCAAGTGCGTATTTTAATGAATGCAATATATGGACTTAATCCAGAAAGTGGCATCGAATTTAATTTGTACACACGACTTCCACAAAAGCGAATTGAAGCATTAAAAAAACAGGTTACGAAAATTACTGATGCAATGTTTAGCGATTGGTTGAAAAAGCAATTACAAAGTAAAGAGGTACCAGAAAGTTTGGAAGGTGAGCCGTTGGGAGATGTGCTGAAACACCTGGGCAAGGGACGCGCGAAAAAGGAGAAGCTGAAATCGAAATTATAGTAGTCCGGTAAATATTGACGTTTAAAAATGGTTGCATCGAAAATGGAATGAATTTGATGCAACCATTTTTTGCTTCGTATTGCTCCTAGGCCGTGTGAACCAAATTATCCTAGCACCATAGGGATTTCTAAAAAATAGACTAATAAACACGACTGTTGGCTTATCAAATTGGATGGCGATTCGCTTGGATTGTCTGAGTCCATTGCTATGCCAGAAAACGTTGCTG